>JAFDHD010000081.1 GCA_019308995.1 Deltaproteobacteria bacterium
CAGGGGTGCCCGTCATGTCTCTCCTGGTATATTCAGTTTTGCCTTGAGAAGGTAGAAGAAGCAAAATAATCCCCAGGCCCAAAGACAAAAGGCTAATTACAGATATTTTGGATAGCATGCGGTGCAGAAGCAAGAGGCCCCTCTTTTCACTAAAACCCATAAATGTATTTACTCCAGTTTTTTAACGTTTTTTAATGTATAACGGCCAGGATTCATCTTGTCAACATTAGAGTGCGTTGTCGTCTTGATGGTAGGTATATTCGGGGAGGATTTCTTGAAGCTTCATCCTGATGGCTTTTGCATCGAACTTATCAGCCACACTTATTAGCTCATCAATCTGTTTACGCAGCTTCTTTTTAGGAACAGCGTTGCCATTGAGGACCATAATTTGATCATGTTCGGTCCGGATGATCCCTTCGCCTTCAGTAATCAGCTCTTCGCACAGCTTTTCTCCAGGTCTTGGTCCGATAAATTTAATCTCGATATCTCGATCTGGTTCAAATCCAGAAAGTCGTATCAAGTCTTTTGCCAGATCAACAACCTTGATGGGAGTTCCCATATCAAGGATAAAGATTTCACCTCCTTGGCCCATAGAAGCAGCCTGTAAGATAAGTTGCGCTGCCTCTGGGATGGTCATGAAGTACCGGCACATTTCCGGGTGGGTCACAGTGACTGGTCCACCTTTTTCAATTTGCTTTCTAAAAAGAGGGATTACACTGCCAGAGCTTCCAACCACATTTCCAAAACGCACTGCAACACAGCGTGTCTTGGCGTGGTCCTGGGATTGAATCAACAACTCAGCTATCCGCTTGGTTGCTCCCATTATGTTTACAGGGCGAACGGCCTTGTCAGTTGAGACGAGGATGAAACGTTCGACCCTGTTTTCAATTGATAAATCAACTATATTACGCGTGCCGATCAGGTTATTAAGCACCCCTTCCCAGGGGTTTAATTCAACCAGGGGGACATGCTTATAGGCCGCAGCGTGAAAAACTACGTTCGGGCAAGTATCTTGAAAGATCTTCCGCACCAAATTCTGATTCAGAATATTACCTAGGAAAATCTTAAATTTCAGATACTCATATTCCTGCTTCAATTCCATCTCCAGGTGAAAAAGATTTTCTTCAACCGCGTCTACCAGGATCATGTTGACAGGATTGAACCGGCAGATCTGACGACAGAGTTCAGAGCCGATAGAGCCGCCTGCACCGGTGACCAGAACGGTCTTCCCGTTGAGATAATCAGATACATGTTTAGTTTCTATACTGACCTCAGGCCGCCGCAGTAAGTCACCATAAGAGACATCACGTATAGTCTTCAGCGATACTTTGCCATCTATCATCTCGCCCATTCCTGGTAGAGTCTTAAAAGGCAGTCGTGGGGCCTTACATATCTCAACTACTCTACGCATCTGTTGCCCGGTTGCAGAAGGGAGCGCAATCAAGATTTCATCAACTTTTTCCTTTTTAGCGACCGTTGAAAGATCATCTACCGTGCCTAACACGCCCACCCCATGAATCATCTGACCAATTTTCCTTGGTGAATCATCAACAAACCCAACGACCTTTGTTTTATGACGGGGGTTATCCAGAATTTCCCTTAAGACCTTCTCGCCAGCGTCGCCAGCGCCAACTAAAAGAACGCGCTTACTTTCCTGGTTGTTTTTCGCCTGAAAAGGCAGCATGGGCGTGACAAAGGAAGAAGAAAAATAAAGTCGGATTGCTACTCGAGAGCCGCCAATAAAAAAGAGGGTTAAGAGGCCATCCAGTAAAAAAACGGAGCGGGAAAGTCCTTTGAATTCCTGGAGCAACAACATGGAAGTCATTATGACCAGTATAGAAAGGATAGAGGCCTTGACGATATTGAGCAAGTCAACAATGCTGGTATAGCGCCACATCCCCTCGTATAGTTTAAAAAAATGAAAAATCACCAACTTACAGAAGATGATAAATAGAAGGACCGGGAGCTTCTCAATAAAACCAGGCGGAATACTCCACTCGAATCGGATAAGGTTGGCTCCAACATAGGCCGCTGTTAAGAGAATCAGGTCTAGGATGAGTATGATGTAGTAATTTAGACTTTTTAAATAATTAGGCATTTCCGGACCATGTGATTTCGATTCTTGTATTTTAACCTGGAAAGTCCTTATCCTGGTGCTAACTTTTTGTCTGATTGAGCTGACATTATCGAAAGAATCGTGTAAGGCGTCTCATGTGTATGGCTTTAGGAATTAAATATTTTTATTAGTTTATACCTCCTTTTTTCATGATGAGCCTATCGGCCTAAAAGATGAAAATGACAGTTAAACATCAGAAGCTGTAAGAATTATAACATATCCAGCAGTGAAAGGGCTTCAGGCTCATTTCAACACGGCCAGCTTAAAAAGATACCGGTTCACGAGTGGAAAAACAAGCATATAAGATTTAAAGCAAACCAGCTCAGACTTTATATGTCTTAAGAGTTCCATATGTCTCATAGACAAAGCGTTATTTTTACCAGTCACGTTTTATCGGCCAGCTAGGTTCCCTATATTTTGGTTTTCAAAAACGGTGAGAATTTGGCTTATGATTAAATCAACGTGTTCATCAGTCAGATAAGGATGCATCGGCAGGCTGAAAACACGCTGCGAGACAGACTCGGAGATCGGGAAGTCTCCTGCACGATGACCGAGCTTGGTAAAAGCCTGCTGCAGATGCAGAGGCTTCGGATAGTAGATGGCCGTGGGTATTCCCGCTTCTTTTAACGCGGTTTGCAGAACCTCACGATGATCAGAAAGGACCGAGTACTGCGCCCAGGAGCTGGTTAGACCGTCAGGGATCATTGGAGTTTCCAGATAACCTTTTATACCCTGGGTGTAGCGCGAGGCTACACGCTCTCTTTCTTTAAGTTCTTTTGGAAAGGCTGCCAGTTTGACCAGTAAGACCGCGGCCTGGATTGTATCGAGGCGGCCGTTAAGGCCGATGCGCACGTTGTCATATTTATTGGCGCCCTTGCCATGGACAAGGATCGAGCGCATCTTTTCGGCCAATGAATCGTTGTTAGTAAAAATGGCGCCCCCGTCGCCATAGCAGCCCAGCGGTTTAGCCGGAAAGAAACTCGTTGAGCCCACATCACCCAGGCTGCCAGCCTGACGATTATGGTAAGTGCTTCCAAAGGCCTGGGCCGCGTCCTCCAGCACGAAAAGATCGTGTTCTTGGGCTGTCGTCGTGATGGGATCGTAATCAGCCGGAAGGCCAAAAAGATCCACCGGAATGATTCCCCTGGGGCGAAGAAAGCCTTCCCGGCTCACTTGCGTCACTGCCGCTTCAAGCAACTCAGGGTCAATATTAAAGGTCTTGGGGTTAATATCCACAAAAATCGGCGTAGCGCCCAAAAAGGAAATGACTTCCGCCGTGGCGATAAAGGTAAATGGCGCGGTGAAGATCGCATCCCCTGGTCCTACGTCATAGGCCATAAGAGGCAAAAGCAAAGCGTCGGTGCCGCTTGAGCAGCCGATGGCATGTTTAACTCCGGTATAACGAGCCAGCTCCCGTTCTAACTGGGCTACCTCCGGCCCCATGATGAACTGCGCATGGTCAAGTACACGGTCAATAGCCAACCGCATCTCTTTTTCCAGAACACTGAACTGTTTCTTCAAATCAATAAAAGCGATACTCATCAAATCTCCCGGATCTGACCTTAGAAATCTTCTAGGCTTTTGGTTCCAGTACCTCTTCATTCAGCTGGTAAACCGAATCACAGGCAGGACAGATGAGGTTTTCTGGCAACCGTTCCCCGCAGGCGCACATCCAGCCTTTTTGTTCAGCCGGGTTGCCCAGAAAGAGAGCGAAATCAGGCACATCTTTAGTCACTATTGACCCTGCGCCAACCATACAATACTTTCCGAGGGTGTGGCCGCATACAATCGTCGCATTGGCGCCAATAGTCGCCCCGCGCTTGACTAAAGTCGGCTTGAATTCATGTTTTCGAGATATATGGGCCCGGGGATTTATCACGTTCGTAAAAACCATGCTCGGCCCGCAGAAGACATCGTCTTCAAGAGTTACACTTTCATAAATGGAGACATTGTTCTGAATTTTACAGCCAGAGCCAATAGTGACGTTAGGTCCGATGACAGCGTTCTGACCGACATTGACTCGATCTCCGAGACGGGAGCCAGGCAGGATATGACTGAAGTGCCAGATCTTACAGCCGCGGCCGATTTCAACATCAGGGTCTATTACAGCGGTTTCATGAACAAAATAATCAGCTTTTTTCTCCCGGCCTTTCTGGTCAAGCGTCACCGGTTCACCAGACTCCAAGGCCGCCTGGCACGCCTTCAGGACCTTTAATACACGTAGGGCCTCCTCACCGTCCGTGCGGGGAGTTTGGCGCGTCTGAATACATTCCCTAAAGTGCTGACATTCAAGCCGAAGAGGTTCATCTTCCTGAACCTCGACCAGCTCAGCGTCCGCCTTATGCGCCACCGGGATCCTCTCTTCCCAGGTGATCGTATGAGGGAAAAGCGACAGCTTCTCCTTCCAGGGCGCCGTATCATCAAATACGGCCATCTTCTCCTGACCGACAACCACCAGTTTCTGTTCTTTAACAGGATGAAGCCAGGAGACAAAAAGGTGAGCTTGAACCCCGCTCGGGAAATCCAAGGCACTGATCGTTACATCGGCGATCTTTTGATGAAGGTAGTTCGCACCCTGCGCTATAATCCGCTCAGGCATCTCACTTAACAATCCCAGGATGACGGATATATCGTGAGGAGCAAATGACCAGAGGACATTTTCTTCACGTCTGAGCTTCCCCAGGTTCAGGCGGTTGGAATAGATATAAAGTATTTTACCCAACTCTCCCTTGTTAATCATCTCCTTCAGGGTAAGGATTGCTGGATGATACCAGAGGAGGTGCCCGACCATAAGGATCCTGTCCTTCTCAGCAGCCAGACGGTTCAATTCTTCACCTTCATCTTCAGAAAGACAAAGAGGTTTCTCGACATACACGTCTTTCCCGGCTAGGAGACACTCGCGGACGAGGTTGGCGTGAGTTTCAGCAGGTGTAGCGATGGCTACCGCGTTTATCTGGGAGTTATTCAGAATCTCCACAGGATTTAAAACGGCCATGACGTGGGGATAGGTTTTTGAAAATTGGGAGAGGGTTGCGCTATCGGTGTCACAGATCGCTTGCAACATCCCAAGATCATTAAAGTTACGGACAAGATTCTTACCCCAATACCCAGTCCCGATAACTGCCACTTTAGAAGATTTACTATCCACGCGCTGAGATATCCTTATCTGAAGAGGTTTCCTTTAATTGTTCACCAAGGGAAAATAGCTCGTTTCAAGTTAGTTCGCTTGCCTCTTGGTTTTAATTTATTGACTTAATAGAGCTCTATACTGATGATCTGGAATATCGCGACCTGAATAAATTATTCAACTCTATCATGATAAAAAAGCTAATTAGCATTCAGTTGACCCTTTGTCAATCTAGAATATAGAATAAGAATATAGAGACTGAGGCGACAAATCGGCCGAAACCATAAAAAGGATGGAGAAACCCATTGACTAAAAAATTCACAGAGGAAAATTGAGGGATTTTCGAGCGGCAGGGAGGAACGCTTTCAAGAAAATTTAAGGTCACACCTGTCAATGAGGAGTTAATTGAAAGAATTCAGAAAAAATGCTTGCTTTTTTAGTAAAAATTTGAGAGAAGCATACCCTGGAAGATGTGTCGAGGAGTGTGTCGTTTATGGCTCGTGTATGTGACATCTGTGGAAAAAGACCCATGGTAGGCAATAATGTCTCTCATGCCCACAATAAAACCAAAAGGCGATGGCTGCCTAATCTTCAAACTGTGCGCCATCAGGAAAACGGACAGGTACGCCGGATCAAAGTCTGCACTCAATGCCTGAAAGCCGGGCGGGTCAGGAAACCAAGCCCCAGGCCTAAACTGGAAGTAGAATCCACGGCCTGAACCCTGTTATTAATTAGAATAATAATGCGGCTGTGAGGCCGTTTTTTTCTTTAGGGACGACTGAAATTCCTTTAGTTGGTAGATCTTTTTCGCTGTCGCCCCAGCGCTAAAGCACTGGGCTATGATCACATGGTCCTCCGGACAACCAGCCCCTGATAACCTCTAATTTTGGAGAAAGCCCTGCTCAGATAGTCTTGACAAAGGCTTATGGGGTGGTATGTATGTTTCGGGGGAAATTAAGCGCCAGAAGTCTTGACCTGCGGGACATATTAAACGGATGGGATAGGCGTGCCAGAACTTCCAGAAGTAGAAACCATCGTCAGGGAACTCCAGGCGCTCATTGTCGGACGTCGTGTGGACAGAGTCCGTGTCAGATTGAACAAAATCGTTAAGACCGGACCGCGCCGTCTTGCCCGGTTATTAAAAGGAGCCAGAGTACTGGATGCTCATCGGCGAGGCAAGTTTATCATTCTTGAGTTCGATGAGGAGCGGTACCTGGTTATCCATCTGAAGATGACTGGTCAATTTTTATGGCAGGAGGATTTGAAAGACCATCCCAAGCACGTGCATGTGATTATTGGGTTTGAAGATGGGGGGGAGCTTCTCTACCGGGATATGCGCCAGTTTGGGTATTTCCTCGGACTTTCAGCCTCGGAATATGCCGCCTGGCAAAAGGAAGTATCCCTCGGTCCGGACCCTTTTGAGATAGGTTCAAGGGAGTTCGCGCGTCGTCTGCAGACCAGAAGAGGCAGAATAAAACCCTTGCTGCTAAACCAATTTTTCATAAGTGGTTTGGGAAATATTTATGTGGATGAAGCCCTTTTCGCCACAGGTATTCATCCCCTGACATCAGCCGAAAGCATTGGCCAGGATTTGGCTTGCCGCCTGCACCGGCGAGTTGTAAGAATCCTCAAGAAAGCCATTGAATTACGGGGATCAACCGTTGTGAACTACAGGGGCCTTAAAGGCAGAAGCGGAACGTATCAAAATAAACATCAAGTTTATCGCCGGGACGGTCAACCCTGCCTGGTCTGTAATACCGAGATAAAGCGGATTGTGGTGGGCAGCCGAGGCACCTACTTCTGTCCTCACTGTCAACCGTTAAATTGAAACTAAAAAAATTTCTATTATAAGGATTATGGCTAACCTGTTGATTTTTACTGATTTAGACGGTACGCTCCTGGATCATCATACCTATGCCTGGGACTTGGTCCGGCCGGCCTTAAAACGAATTAAGCAAACCCAGACGCCCCTGATTATGGTCTCTTCAAAAACCCGTCTGGAAATTGAGACCCTGCGCCAGGAATTGGCAAATAGCGATCCTTTTATTTCGGAAAATGGGGGGGCGATATTCATCCCGAATGATTATGACCTTTCGCTGCCTTCAGGCGCGGTCAAAAGCGGCGATTACCATGTCATGGCTTTAGGCTTGTCCACAGGAAAGCTGACACAAAAATTTGATCTTTTTTCAGAACAGTTTCCAGTTAAGGCCCTTTCGCGAATAGATGTCACCGAGGTGGCTGCTTTAACCGGGTTGAGTTTGGACCAGGCCAGGGCGGCTCAAGCGCGTGAATACGACGAGGCCTTTATTTTGACTGATAAAGGGATTTCTGAAGAAACCATGACCGCCGCCGCGTATGACCTGGGCTTACAGCTCACCCGGGGGGGGCGGTTTTATCATCTTACTGGCGGAAACGATAAGGGGCATGCGGTGCATATACTGACCGATTTGTATCGGCAGAAACAACCCGATCTAATAACCATTGGCCTTGGAGATTCGTCCAATGACGCTTCCCTGCTGGCAGCAGTAGACAGGCCATTTTTAGTAGCGCGGCCTGATGGCTCGCATATTTCCATGGAATTGCCAGGTCTGACCCGGGTAGCCTTGGCTGGTCCGGCAGGTTTCAACCAAACCATCATGGAGTTGCTTGGCTGAATAACAAAAAGTTAACTGATTTTTCCATATTAAGGGCAGGGGAGTAATGCCAGAATAAAAATAGATAGCTTATTGAGAGGTAGACATATGCCATCCCCGGTTGATTTACGCAGCGACACAGTAACCAAGCCCACACCTGAAATGCGCGAGGTCATGGCCAAGGCGCCGGTGGGAGATGATGTTTTTGGTGAAGACCCCAGCATCAACGCCCTCCAGGAGAAGGCGGCCGATCTGCTGGGGCTTGAAGCGGCCTTGTTTGTGCCTTCTGGCACCATGGCCAATCAGATTGCGATCAAGGTGCTGACTCGGCCGGGAGATGAGGTGATCCTTGAGGTCGGATCTCATCCATTTAATTTTGAAAGCGGAGCCGCCGCGGTGATTAGCTCTGTTCAGCTCCGGACGTTGACCGGAAAACGGGGATTATTAGAGCCCGAGCAGTTTGAGAGAGCTATTCGACCGGATGATATTCACTACACGCCCACGCGGGCCTTCTGCCTGGAAAACACCCATAATCGAGGCGGAGGCTCGATCTATCCTTTTGAAATGGTGGCCGCCGTCAGAAAGCTAGCCGATGCGCATGGCATAGTCATGCACCTGGATGGCGCCAGGATTTTTAATGCTTGTGTGGCCACCGGGCTTAAACCGGCTGATTACGCTCAGTACTTTGAAACCGTTGCTTTTTGTTTATCCAAAGGCCTGGGTGCGCCAGTAGGGTCAATAATTGCTGGAGATAAGGCCATCATTAAGGAGGCCTTACGATGGCGCAAAGTTTTCGGTGGAGCTATGCGCCAGGCTGGTATTTTAGCGGCAGCCGGAATTTACGCCCTGGATCATAATGTGGACCGGCTGGCTGAAGATCACGCCAATGCCAGGTTTTTAGCTCAGAGGCTGGCTGAACTGGATGGCATTGAGATTGACCCGGCTGAAGTGGAAACGAATATTATTATTTTCAAGATTACTCACCCCAGATTAAACGCGCCTGAGCTTACTGAGCGGCTTAAGGCTCGTGAGGTTCTTGTCCTGCCCGTAAGCCCGGACAGCATCAGGGCTGTGACTCACCTGAACGTTGACCGGAAGGGCGTTGAACGAGCACTCGAAACGATAAAAATGGTTATAAAGGAATCTTAAAAGCCCTCAGGCAAAAACCGACGTGATTTCAAGCCATTAGTGGTCATCCGCAGAATCATGCCGCTCCACAGGCACGCCCAAATTAAGCGCCTGATTCCTTTTCCTTGTCAGAAGAAACCGGCTCTGGATATAATCTAATTATAAGGCACCTTTGCTTGGAGAGGAAAAGGTTAAGATAACGCATCACCTCAAAAGGATTTCAGTGAAATATCAACCAGAATGGCTTTGGATCTGCGTCTGAATCCTTGGTCAGAAACATGCGGTATGACTGCGCCAAAGACCTGGCATTTATACATGCGGTCAGACCCGCTTAACTCTGGATAAACTAAATTTCTCAAATCCATGAAAGAGAATATATGGAGAATAAGGGGGGAAAAAAAACAGCTAAATCATCATTCGAAATAGTTGGTCATGATACTGACGTGGCACATACTTTTTTTTCGCTTGAACCCTCCCAAGGCAATCGAATCCTGGTCGTGGAGGATGAAATCGCTATCAGAAAAATGATCGAAGAATATCTGTTAAGAGGTGGATATCAGGTCAGGAGCGCGGCCGATGGGGTTGAGGCTAAAGAGATTATATCTCAAGAAGAATTCGATCTGATCATCACCGATCTATTTATGCCGCGGATGGACGGTTTTGCTTTAATGCGCGTCACCGCGAACATTCAGCCCCTGACACCGATAATTATTCTTTCCGGTCAAGGAACCTTTGAGACCGCAATTCGCGCCATCCATATGGGGGCCTATGACTTTGTGACCAAGCCGGTCATAGATTTTAAGGCCTTCAAGATCTGTATAGATCGAGCCCTGGAGAGTAAAGGCCTTCGGGCATTCCAAAAAAAATATCTGTTCAATCTCGAAAAACTGATTGCGCAGCAGACTCAAGAACTTATTGACAAGAACATGATGCTTCAAGATTACGCGGATCAACTTGAGGTGGTTTCAATATCCATTATTAGCTCCTTGCAGGTGGCCCTTGAAGAAAAGGATAAATATACCGCCGGTCATTCGCAGCGTGTCACCAACTATTCCCGGAAAATCGGGCGAAAGCTGGACTTGAGAGATAAAGAAATCTGGAATCTTTCCACCGCCGCTCAGCTCCACGACATAGGCAAGTTAATGATAGACTTAAGCTTTATGAACAGACCCGGGCCGCTCTCTGACGAAGAATGGAAGATGATGAAGAGGCATCCGGTTATAGCCGATCGCATTTTAGCCCCATTGCCTTTCCTGGATGATGTTCGGCCCATCATCCGTCATCACCACGAGCGTCTTGACGGCTCTGGATATCCAGATGGCCTTGTCGGGGACGAAATAGACCAACTAACTCAGATACTGGCTGTGGCTGATTCGTTTGACGCCATGACTTCCCACCGCAGTTATCGAGCACGCTTGCAAAAGGAGGAGGCCGTGGCTGAATTGAAAAGATGTGCCGGGATACTCTTTCAGCCTGAAGTTATACAAGGGCTGGTCGCTATATTTGCTGACCAGACGGACTATTTTGCAGGCTGAGAAACCATGGGCACAGCAGGCAGTGACCCATTATCCTGATAAAAATATGGCATTTCTCACAAAAGGTGAAGGCCATCCAAGTATAAACGCCTCCCTCAAACCAGTGACCTTGACCTTCAGCAGGAGATAAAAAACCGACCTCTGTACTGTCCGTCTTTTTTTAAAAAAAGCCGGCCTTTATGGTTATTATAACGATTTTTTTAAAATATCAATTACTTATTCATATTAAGAACATAAGAATATCCCAATCATGATTGAGGGAGAAGAGCCTGATCACGACGGGTAAGTTGAAATGTGCCAGAGCTGCCTGCGCTCAAGTGCGGCTGGTGAAAAAAGCATGTACAGCACAGATAATTTATAATCAATAAAAGAAGGCCTATTTATCATGATCAGTTATACAGGTGAAAAAGTGAAATGATCGTCATTGAAAAACTAGAGGACTACACACTCATTCGGCCGGATTTCGATCTGGTGAGCGACAATTTAAACGAGATAAAGAACACTATCTTTGATTTGGCGGGTAAAGGCAGCTATCAAATTATATTGGAACTACCGGCCGGCCGGATCATTGACCCTATGGGCATCGGTGTGATCCTGGCCTGTCTCAAGACCCTTAAGGTATATGGAGGCAATCTGATGATTAGAACTGATGACTCGAATATCATCAGCCTGTTTCATATTCTCAAACTGGACCACATCCTGGCGCCATTATAATCAGTTTGCCTCGGGCTGGTCTTGAGCTCCTTAAAGAAGCGATGACTGTGAGGTTGTCGCAAACGCGATTTTTGAAGTATGCGCGCCCGCTTTACCCTGCTTTTACACCGCTTTAGATATTTCTGTTATTTTACTTGACTTAAAACTGAAGCTTAAGTATTATGGTATCGTCTTAAGGATAAGGCATTAACAGATATGTAACCCAAGGATCGGGCGCGATTAAAGCGCCTTTTTTATTCTTAAGGAGAGGCGTAAAATTTTTTATCTAACTAATTAAAACGAAAGGAGATTCATGATGGCCCCCACCATAGGTAGTATCGCGAAAACATCAACCACCCTGGCTCTGGCCGGAATTTCAGCAGACAAACAGAAAAGCCCTGCTTTGAGCGGCAAGAACAAGGGACTCGCCATCCAGCAGAAAGAAGAGGACACCATGATCAAAGGCCAGGGCATCGGTGATCTGACTGAAAATACCATCCTTCAACCGAAAGATAAGGAGGATGAGGGTGTCCTGAAGCTCAAAAAGGGGACTTACAACGCCTTAGGTCGGTTGGGTCTTATGACTGCTCAAAAACGGACAGGGTCTGAACCAATGCAAGGCGGTCCCGGAATAATTAATAAAAAGATCTAGTACTCCCGCTAGTGCCTTTGGTCGTGACCATGTTATAAGGCTCGGAGCCATTCCGGTCGAAGAGGAACCTTCCCAGCCAAAGCCGCATCAATGACCTGGAGGGCTTCTTCTTTACCATTAGGGTAAGGGATTTTTAGGGGAAGATAATTGGAGGCGTGGTTCGAGAGGAACATTCCATGCGATAAATCAGTCGCAGCGATCATTTCTCTTAGTTCTATTAATACTTCCTGTGGTTCAAGAAGCGTCCATCTGCCAGCGGCCATGTCTTCTGCCAGTGGAGTGCCAGGGATAACGGCTACGGTCAGCGCGCCAACAAAATCCGGATCGAGGCGGGAGAGCAGGCTGCCTGTGGCTCGGGCGTGTTCCTGAGAACGATCACGACCTGCGATTCCAAGAAGTACTGTCACGGATAACTTGATTCCAACTTCCATGAGACGCCTTCCCTCAAGGACTAGACTGCTGCTGGTCGCATTTTTGCAAATGGTTTTGAGTACCTCATCATCTCCACTTTCCACACCGTAATAAACAATACCCAGTCCTTTGGCCTTGAGTTCGGCCAGGTCTTGGTCGGATTTTGTGCTGACACTCTTACGGTTGGCGTATAATCCAACCCGCTTGACCCAGGGGAGTTTTTCGCGGATCTGGTCCAGGAGCCAGGTCAGTCTCTTCTGGGGAATGATGAGGGCGTCTCCATCCATGAGAAAAACCCGGTCCTGGTGTTGACAATATTTTTGTGCAAAAGCCAGGTCTTGAAGGATGATTTCATTTGGTTTAATGGAAAAGCGCTTATTTTTATAGGTGCCACAAAAGGTGCATTTATTATGCGAGCAGCCAATCGTGGCCTGGATGAGGATACTATAAGCCTCGCTTGGGGGTCGAATGATGAAGCCTTGGTAATGAAAACCGTCTGGTTCATGATTGTAGTTCATATTTTCTCCTGCCTATCGTCCTGTGAGCTTAAATATAGACTCGATCTTTAAAGATTTCAAGATGCCAAGGGTGAGCCTGTCTATATGGCTATTCTTTAAGCCGTAATAATAGCAGCCGTAATAATAGCAATGGTTATTTTCAGGGATAGCCAAGGGAAAACCCCCGGCCTTATGACCGGAGGCTATTTGTCTTTTTGGAGCGGGAAACGGGATTTGAACCCGCGACTTCAACCTTGGCAAGGTTGCACTCTACCTCTGAGTTATTCCCGCCCAGGAGAGCAATTACTATATGCTTTACGGGTTAATTTGTCAAGTTTCTCCCGCCGGTATTAGCGCTTACGACCTTGTAAAACTTAATAAAATAAGCCACTCCTGACCAGTAGGTTATCAGGAGCGCCATCCAGAGCAGGATGGTTCCGTAAATATGGAGATCAAAGAACCAGATCGGGTAATGAGCCAGGAGCAGGCAGATGGCTATATTTTGCGTCAGGGTCTTACGTTTACCCAGGAGGCTGGCGTCAATTATAATTCCTTCAGTCGAGGCCATGGCGCGCAGGCCGGTTACAGCAATGTCCCGGCCGACAATTAAGAGGACCATCCAGGCAGCTACCCGGCCTAATGGGATGAGCATGATCAGGGCCGCCGAGTTGAGCAGTTTGTCTGCCATTGGGTCAAGAAATCGGCCCAGGTTCGTTACCAGCTTTTGTCGGCGAGCCAGGAAGCCATCAAGTAGATCAGTGAAAGTAGCCCCCAGATATAAGATGGCGGCCAGGATTGCAGTAGTCCCGCTTTCAAAGAGGAGCAATAGAACCAGGACTGGTATAGCCGCAATCCGGCTCAAAGAGAGCCAGTTGGCCAGGTTGAGCATTTTGGGTCTTTGGTCATTCATTTTTTTTAAAAACTTGATAGTACTTCATAACCTTCTGAATATAATACCTGGTTTCACGTACAGGGGGTATTTTCTTTCCCCTTATAATGTT
>JAFDHD010000082.1 GCA_019308995.1 Deltaproteobacteria bacterium
TTTCAGGACCAGGTCGGCCGGGCTTTTCCCTCGAGCCGCCTGGATCAAACCTGCCACATCAGCCACCGATCAACTCCTGTCAACCTGTAAGTATAATCGCTGAAACCGTAAAAAGTGAATAACACGAAGACAAAGTCAGGCTTTTGCCTGCCTGAGCCGTATGCCAGGAGCGCTTTTTTGGAGCTCGGCCAGAAGCTTGACCGCGGCTTCGAATTCGGGGTTGATCTCCAGGGCTTGGCGCAGGTCCTTCATGGCTTCATCCACGCATCCGAGGAGAATAAGATTCTTGACCGAAGAGACGAGACTGAAGATAGTGTTTATTCTCCCGACTATCTTGTTTGCGTCTCCCTAATTTGCCGTCATAGCCGAGACAGCCTTTCCGCTTGCCGATTAAATAAAAATTTTCAAAAAATTCGTATAACTCTGTTAATTATGTTAACACAGATTCCTTGAACTAACTACAAATTCCGGGCCAGCGCCTGGCTTAACTTGAGGGTTTTGACTTACCAATATTGGCTGCTAACTACTGGTATTGGATTGTGATATCATCAGTTGCAATTTCACTGGATTGGAGTGATCCTGTGTAAGTATGCCGGTGGAGTTAAACAAAAGTGATAGGTATATTAACATTAGGCAAAGAAAAAAGCAGAGCCATTTCTGACCCTGCCTTTGAATATCCAATGCGAGTGAAGGGTTAAGCTCTGAACTTCCTCCTCAGTCCTGCAAGACCTAAAAGGCCGGGGCCAAAAAGGAGAATGGCGGCAGGAATGGGCACAATGGCCACGTCACTCTCGTCTTCACCACTGCCAAAATCAATACCCTGGAAACGGGCGATGAAAGGCTGGAGATTCGAGTTACTATTCTGGGGTGCTGAAAGCTGGTAAAAACTTCCGGTGGTTAGCGTATTTAAGTTAGTGCCTGAAAACTCGATGCTGAAACTAAAGGTATCATTTTGAGGGATGCCAGAGCTTACAGTCCCTCCATTGAAACCTGAAGTGCTGTTGGTGACTCCGGCCACATCGAAAAAGCCAAAATTGCCAGGGGTATTGATGCTGTTTCCCGGAATAGTGTCTGGCGTATAAAGCGATGGCAATACTGACCAGTTCGAAGGGAAGCTGTAAGAATTGATCCCCGAAACTTCAGCAGGCACATTGAAGGCAAAGGCGGTGATGGATGACGTTACTGGCACAGTAGATGTGTTTGTGAGGTCAATCGCAAGCGTACTGGTGGAAGGATTATAATCCAGAACCAAGTTCGCCGAAACAGGAAAAGTAACTCCGGATAATTCATAATTAAGGGGTGTGGCCCAGGCCATGGCCCCTGAAAAAACCAGCAGGCATGCGACTGCCGCGGCCATCAGCCCTTTGGTCCAAGCATGATTTACGTGAATGCTTTTCTTCATACCGCTTCCCCCATTTACAGGGCTTCTTTCACTATCTACAATTATAAACAAAGAAGATGATACGTGTTTATCATAGCTTGCCTCACGAGAAGGTCAATACGAAAAAAGTATGGTTTTTTCAATTATTTTACTAGGAAGAAAGTATTAGAGAAAAGGCCAAATCCAATTGGAAGGCTGTCTGAAAAAGGCGTGTGAAGGCAGACCCCTTTCGGTATGGAAAGCGTAAAAGCCCTTATAAGCGGCTGCTAAAAATACTGGTCCTTGACCCACCTGGCCGCCAGGAAGGCGGCCACAGTCATGGCAATGATCGCGACCAGGCCGAAAATGCCGATTATGGCGTCTTTCAGATTCCAGCGGCCGGGCTTCTTGGGTTTCTTTTCTTTCTCAGCTTCAGACAAGTTTCTACCCTTCATAAAATCAGGCTTTTTATAATAAATTTATCATATCATGATTTGCCTTCAAACGAGAAGCACTTTTCTTGTGTTTTTCAGGAAAGCGCCGGTCTTTGCCTTTGCAGCCCCATGGTTTCTTAGAGGTGGCAGGTCACAAAATGTCTGGGAGTGATTTCCTTCATGTCTGGTTTCTCCGCGGCGCACATGCTTTTGGAGTCTGCACAGCGCGGGTGAAAGCGGCAGCCCTCCGGCGGGTTCATCGCGCTCGGGACCTCGCCTTCCAGGCTCACCTGACTGATGATTTCCGGGTCAGCCACGGGCACTGACTCCAGAAGCGCGCGTGTATAAGGATGTGCCGGGTTGTTGTAGAGTTCGTCCCTTGAGGCCAGTTCCACCAGGGTCCCGAGGTACATGACCCCGATATGTGAACTGGCGTGTTCAACCACGGCCAGGTCGTGGGAGATGAGCATGTAAGTCAGGTTGAGTCCTTTTTGCAGGTCCATGAGCAGGTTCAATATCTGCGCCTGGATCGAGACATCAAGGGCTGAAACCGGCTCATCGAGGATGACGGCTTTGGGGTTCAGAGCCAGGGCCCGCGCCACTGCGATGCGCTGTCTTTGCCCGCCGCTGAATTCATGCGGAAACAGCTGGGCGTGACGGGTTTCGAGGCCCACAAGCTCCAGGAGCTCAAAAACCCGGTTGCTGATTTCTTTTCTCGTTCCTGTTTTATGAACCACCAGGGGTTCGGCGATAATTCTCTTGATCTTTTTCCTGGGGTTGAGTGACCGGAAAGGGTCCTGAAAGACAGCCTGGATGTTCCGCCGGTAATCGAGCAGTGTCTTGCCTGCCAGTCCGGTGATCTCAGTGCTTTGGAAATAGATATGACCGGCGGTGGGGATTTCGAGTCCCAGGAGCAGGTTAGCCGTGGTGGACTTGCCGCAGCCGGATTCCCCGACCAGTCCCAGACACTCCCCTTGCCTGACCGAGAAGCTGATATCATCTACGGCCTTGACATTACCTATCACTCTCTGCATAACGAGGCCTTTGGTGACCGGGAAGTATTTCTTAAGCTCCTCAACTCGGATGAGCGGCTCGTTGTTTTCCATGCGTATCTACCTCACTGATAAAGCCAACACGAGACGACATGACCATCTTCTATTGTAAATTCCGGGGGGTAGGCTTCAAGACAGACGTCTTTGGCATCCTTGCATCGAGGCGCGAACCTGCAGCCCGGAGGCAGGTTGAACAGACTGGGAGGCTGGCCTTCAATGGTATAAAGCCGGTCAACGCGCTTCTTCAACACCGGGACCGACTTGATGAGGCCCAGGGAATAGGGATGGGCTGGCCGCCTGAAAAAGGTCATGATATCGGCTTTTTCTACGATCCGGCCGGCGTACATGACCATGACCCGGCTGCAAGTCTGGGCGATAATAGCCAGATCGTGCGTGATCAGCATCACGGCGGAGTTGTATTCCTGCTGGATTTCTTTCAAAAGCTTGAGTATCTGCGCCTGAATGGTCACGTCCAAGGCAGTGGTCGGTTCGTCTGCGATCAGGAATTCCGGATTACAGGAAATGCTCGCGGCAATGAGGACCCTCTGGCACATACCGCCGCTGAACTGAAAGGGGTAATCTCGAATCCTGAGATCTGGAGAAGGGACCTTGACCCGCTCTAGCAGCTTGATGCACATATCTCGAAGCGAATCCACATGTTTGACATGATACTTGATGGCTTCACCGATCTGGTATCCGACCTTGAGGAGCGGATTCAATGAGACCATGGCGTCCTGTACGATCATGGCGATGCGGTTTCCACGGAGCTGCCTCATCTCCTCCTCGTTTTTTTCCAGAAGATTCTCGTTATTGAAAAGGATTTTCCCTCCTACGATTCTGCCGGCCGGCTGTGGTACGAGCCTCAGGATGGAGAGGCTGGTCATGCTTTTGCCACAGCCGGATTCTCCGACCAGGCCGACGATCTCACCTTTGGCCACTGAAAAGCTGACGCCGTCCACAGCCCTGACCACGCCCTGCTTGGTCAGGAAATAGGTCTTCAAGTCTTGAACAACGAGAAGTTTTTCCGTATTTGCGTTATTTGTCATTGCTTGGCCTTATCCTGCTGTCCTTCTATGAGCTGGCCTGGTTGTTATATATTCTTTTCTGACTTGGAGTTAAAAAAATTTTGGGGTCATCATTACAGCCATGACCAGGCAAGGTCAAGGATTTCCTCAAATTCAAGCATCCTGGATTAAATCAACAGGCCTCGTGCAGGATTTCTGAAATCTCTTTAATTTCGAGCTTATCCTCGAGGTTGGTCGTTTTGACACTGTCTTCCAGCATAGTGATACAGTACGGACAGGCGGTGGCCAGGATTTCAGCCCCGGCCTCAACGGCCTCCTTAACCCTCAAGTCTGAAAAACGCTGATCAACCGCGGTTTCCATCCAGACCCGGCCGCCGCCGCCGCCGCAGCACAAAGACCAATCCATCTCGCGCCTCATTGGCGCATATTCTGCGCCCGCAGCCTTTAACAGGGCGCGCGGCTGATCATAGAGCCCTGAATGCCGTCCGAGGTAGCATGGATCGTGAAAAGCCGTCTTCGGGCCGCTGACGCGCCTGGGCACAAGTTTGCCTGTTTGCACCAGCCTGGCCAGAATCTGGGTGGAATGATATACCTCGAACTCACCCCCCAACTCCGGGTATTCCCTGGTAAAGGTGTAATAGCAGTGCGGGGAGGTGGTGATGATCTTCCGGACCCCTTTTTCCTGAAACAGGGCGATGTTGGCTTGAGCCAGTTTGGAGAAGCCTTCTTCATCCCCGATCTTGCGCACCGACTCGCCGCAGCAGCTTTCTTCAGTCCCGATCACGCCGAAGGAAACCCCGGCCTTCTGAAGCAAGTCCACCAGGGCCAAGGCAATCTTGCGGCTCCGGGGATCATAGCAGGAAGTACAGCACACAAACAGGAAATACTCCGTATCCCTGGAAAATAGCGGCACGTCCAGGCTGGCAGCTTCCAAGCACGGTCTTGAGGGTCTCGGGGATGCCGCCGGTCTCGACGATTATGGAACGCATGGCCCGGATGATATCAATGATCTTGATCTGCCTCGGGCAGTTGATGACACACATGTTGCACGTGGTGCAGCCATAGAGAACGTCGTCTGTTTCGAAGCCTTCCACGCCTAATTGCCCCTGCCGGATCATGCGCCGCACTATGAACTCACCGCCGACCTCTTGCCAGGGACAGAGCCCGGCGCAAAGGCCGCACTGCATGCAGGCGTTGAGGCCTTCACCCCCGGAAATTGTAATGGCCTGATTGACCTCGTAAAAAGGCATCAGAGACATGACCCGACCTCCTGGCGCGATGTCCTTAAGTCCTGATTCATACTCATTTATATTCCCCCCCTTTTTCAATACTGTCAAGGCATAATAAAGGGACATCACCCGCTCGGACACGGCCAGGCTGGCCCAGGCCGAGGTAGATAAAATGCTGGAACGTGTCTCTGTCAGCCAGGAAAGTGCAGGCGCTGCCGGGCCTTTAGATCAAACAATCTCCTGGAAGAGATTGGTTTTTAGCTGAAATTCATTTTTTTGGAAGATGTTTTTTCCATTACTTCTAACGGGCTTTAAATCTGCCTCTGAGCAGAAGCGCTAACACTGCCAAAAAGATCACTCCCAGCCCAAGGCCAAAAGGCAGGTATCTGGAACGCTCCTTTCCCAGGTCCGGGGCGATGAACTTGAGCGTGTCCTGGCCTCGCGCCCCGTCTTTTTCAACCTGAATACGGATGGTGTGGGCCTGGCCGTCAGCACGAATCTTTCTGGCTTGGTAGGTCAGGACGTACTGGTTTTTCAGCCGGGCAGCCACGGCCGAAGACAAAGAACCGATCTCGTCGGGCGCGTGAGCGAAAAAGAAGCTGCCGCCGGTTTTTTCGGCGACGCGGGCCAGCCGGGATAAAACGCGGCTCTCCCTGTTTCCATAGCCGACCACGAAAAGAGATATATTAGATTCAATGATCCTGGCCGCGCCTGCGTCCAGAGAAAACCGGCTGCCTTTGTCCAGGCCGTCGGTCAAAAGAAATAGAACCAGTTCGTCCGGTTTTGACTCTGCTTGTGCGGCATAACCGTCCAGTTCCTTAACCGCTAGCAGGAGACCGTCGAAAAGATGCGGCCGCCCTCCCCCTGGCGCCAGACCGTCTGCCTTCTTCATGAGCAGATCGGCGTTCCGGGTCGAACCGGCCAGAACTTCCGGCCGGCCGGTATAGACGAGGATCGCGCCGGGATTGCGAAATCCCATTTCACTGATCAAGGATTTCACCCCCTCAGACACCAGAGTCAGTGAGGTGGGCAGGCTCTCCCGGGTGTCCAATGCAATGATGTAAGCCAGGTTTCGGCCGGAAGCAACAAACGACTCCACCTCCTTTGAACCTGAAAAAAGACGGCCGTCCTCCTCGATGAGGAAGCGGCTCTCATCAAGGCCTGTCACGGCCCGGCCTTCTTCAGTAAAGACGCTGACAAAGACATGAATCCAGGGCCGGTGAAGCGGCAGATAAGCGACCCGTTTGACGCGAACCTCCAGATCGGCCGACCAGATCGGGCTGCAAGAACCCAGAATAATCAGGCTAAGGCACAAAAAAAGATTAAAAATATGGAGGATGCGGCTTTTCATCTTCAGGGAAGTTTCATTTTCATTGTATCTTGACTTTACTGAAAATAAAAGGGGACGTTCTTTATACATCTTTTTTTCTTGAAAATAATAAGCAGACAGGTAAGAATATATTGATTGAGGCCGGTTTGAGTTTTAGGACTGATGATGTCATGTTTGCGGATCAAGGCTGGAGAATAAGTGAGAGCCACCCAGGTTCGTCTTAAAATTGATCGCCGGAAGTTATTCTGGCTGAAGTTCGTGATGGAGAGCTATGAAGGCCTGGCCCTGACCACGACTCTGGACGCGGCCTCCGGCCTGGTCCTGATCTCCATCGCGCCCGGGGCAGAGGCGGAAGTTGCAGGGCTGCTCGCCAGGATGAAGGCGGACTTAGGTGTGACTGAAGGCTTAAGTGATCTGATGGCCCTGATCCCCAACCGGGATCATGAAATATCTGCTGAGCATCAATGAGGATGAAAGGCATGAGAAAATTTAAAAGATGGCCCTGTCTGCTTCTTTTTCTCGGAATTTTTCTGCTCGTCTCTGGCATGAGTGGCTTCGGGAAAGCGCCTGATAAAATCCCGACCCCGGCCAGTGATTTTACCGTGGTCCTGATTGACCAGGCTGACGTCCGGGCTGAAGTGAGCATGTTCAGCATCAACGGGTTCACTTACTTCCCGGGCTACAAGGGAAAGGGCGCCTTTTCCATTCCTTTTGAGAACCTGGAAAGCGTGGAGTTTCGCCTCATAAATGAGAACCTCGAGGCGGTTGTCAATCTCAAGCAAGGTCAAGCCATAACCTTACAGGCGGATCGGAGCCTGGATTGCTACGGCCGCACGAATTTCGGAACCTTTCAGATCAAACTGGGCGACATTAAGCAGCTTTTTATCAAAGGCCTGTCCCCGTCGGCCGACTAAACGGTTGATTTCATGCCGCCAGCAAAGCAAATGAAGAAACAGCAGCTATACCTCGCCACATTCGGCTGCCAGATGAATGAATACGATTCTGGACAGATGGCCCGCCTCATGGCTGAGAAGAATTACGTCCAGACCGAGGATATTACCCAGGCTGACCTGATCCTGCTCAATACCTGCACCATCAGGGAAAAGGCGGAACACAAGGCTTACAGTTACCTGGGCCGTCTGCGGCAACTGAAGAAGAACAAGCCGGAACTACTCATTGGCGTGGGCGGCTGCGTGGCCCAGCAGGAGGGAGAAAGGCTCCTGAAAAGCATCCCTCACCTGGACCTGGTCATTGGCACGCACCGGGTCTGCCGCCTGCCTCAGCTGGTCGAGGAGGTGAGCCGGACCGGGCGGCCCGTCTGCCTGACCGACTTTGATGACCGGCTGCCTCCTGCCATCAGGCTCAACAACGGCTTCAAGTCCGTGAAGGCCTATCTTTCAATCATGCAGGGCTGTGATAACTTCTGCACTTACTGTGTCGTTCCGTACGTCCGAGGCCGAGAGATCAGCCGCCCGGCCGCGGACATCCTCGATGAAGCCAGGGACTTGCTAAGGCATGGAGTCAGGGAGATCATTCTCCTGGGACAGAACGTCAATTCTTACGGCCGGGGACTCAAGCCGCGGATTACTTTCCCCGAATTAATTGAAAAGATCGCGGCCCTGCCCGGCCTGGCGCGCCTTCGATTCACGACTTCGCATCCCAAGGACCTCTCAGACGAATTGATTCGCGCCCTGGCTGAAATAGAACCCCTGTGCGAACATGTTCATCTGCCAGTCCAGTCAGGTTCGACCCCGATCCTTACGGCCATGCGCCGCAAATACTCCCGGGAGGATTATTTGGCCAGGGTGGAAGCGCTTCGGGCCGCCTGTCCCGATCTGGCCCTGACCAGCGACGTCATCGTTGGTTTTCCTCAAGAGACGCAGGCGGACTTCGAGCAAACCATGAATCTACTTGACCGGGTTCGTTTTGATGGCATATACTCCTTCAAGTATTCAGATCGCCCTATGACCCGCGCCGCCGAGTTCGAAAACAAGATCTCTGAAGAGATCAAAAGCGAACGCCTGAGTAAGCTGCAGGCCTTTCAGAAAGAAATCTCTCTGGCGCGAAACCAGGTCTTGGTGGGACAGGAAGTCGAGGTTCTGGTCGAGGGGCCAAGTAAGCGACTCGGCGGACAACTGACCGGGCGCACCAGAACCAATAAGATTGTCAACTTCGCCGGGGAGGCGGAAATACACGGCCGCTTGGTCAAGCTCATAATTGAAGCGGCTTCGGCAAATTCCCTCCGCGGGAAGGTAATATCATAATAATTTTGGGGGCTGGCTAGCCGTGATGAGCTATGATATAATGGTTTTAACGCCTCGCCAGGTATATAGTAAATGATGAGGATGTAAGCCTTTAACCCCAGAGGAGGTTGGGATGCCAATACGAATGAACGTCACGGGTCTGACCATTGACCCCAGCAGCAACAGCCCCATACTGATCCTTAAGGAGGAACAGGGTGAAAAATCCCTGCCTATCTGGATCGGTCTCCTGGAAGCGACGGCCATTGCCAGCGAACTGGAACGTGTCAAGTTCTCTCGGCCCATGACTCACGACCTCCTGCGGAACATCATTGAATCCTTTGGCGGGTCGGTGGAGATGATTGAGATCTGCGACCTGCGGGATAATACCTTTTTCGCGATTATTCACGCTCTCTGTAATTCCAAGCAGCTAAAGATTGACTCCCGGCCCAGCGACGCCATTGCCCTTGCTCTCCGGACCAAAGCCCCCATCTTTGTGCACGAGAGGGTTTTTGAAAAATCTGCTCACATTGATATGCGTGGCAAAGAAGTGATTAAAACCGATGAAGGCAAGAAATGGACTGAAATCCTGGAAGGCCTGCATCCGGAGGATTTTGGGAAGTATAAGATGTAGCCTTTTACGCGATTCCGCCGAGCGGGCCGATCCAGCGCGAGACCGTCTGTTTTTTTCATTTACATCATCCCCTCTCCTTATTTAAAATTTAATTAAAGACGGCTGGTTGATTATGATTGATCTGCACACCCATACCTTGCTCAGCGACGGCGAACTGCTGCCTTCGGAGTTGGTGCGCCGGGCTGAAGATCATGGTTACAGGTACATCGCTCTGACCGATCACGTGGATTCGTCCAACCTGGATTTCGTTGTGCCGCGGCTTGTTCAGGCGGTCCGGGAGATGGAGGCCCACTTTCAGGTCCGGATCATTCCCGGGGCGGAATTAACCCATGTCCCGCCGGCCCTGTTTGCCTCCCTGGCGCAAAAGGCGCGAGAACTGGGCGCGGTTCTCCTGGTGGCGCACGGGGAGACTCCGGTTGAACCGGTGGCTCCAGGCACCAACCGCGCGGCCATCGAGGCGGGTGTGGACATCCTGGCTCACCCCGGCCTGATCACAGATGAAGAGGCCTCCCTGGCGGCGCAAAAAGGCGTCTGCCTGGAGATTACGGCTCGCAAGGGACACTGCCTCACCAACGGCCACGTGGCCCTAGTGGCCAAGGCGGTCGGGGCGGGCCTCGTGCTCAACACGGACTCCCATGACCCGGCCGATCTCATCACCCTGGATTTTGCCCGGGTCGTGGCCCGGGGTGCGGGTTTAAGTGAGGAGGACTACAAAGGCATGAGAACCCAGACCCTGAACCTGCTTGAACGCCTGGGCGTGGAGCCGGTCTGAAAGCGCGGGTCATGATCAACCCCAAGAGCTTGCCGCCTCATATTGAAGCGAAACCATGCCAGCTGGACTCGCTGTAAAAAACGCCCTCAAGATAACCCTGGTCCTTTTCTGGGTCCTGATGGTTTTTCTTCTGGTCAAAAAAATCCACCTGGCCCCGGGTCTGTCCGGAGTTGAAGCTACTGAACTCAGGGATTCAGAAGTCTGGATGTCCATATATCATAAGGGGCAGAAGATCGGCCATGAGGTCCGGTCAATCACCCGCCTCGACCAGGACTATATCACAAACTCAAAGGCCTATCTCAAGCTCAAAATCATGGGCCAGGTCCGGGAAATCCGGACCATTACCTCGGCCCGGCTCAATAAGACCATGGGACTTGAAACCTTTAATTTCTTCCTGTCATCCGGGCCAATCCGCTTCCAGCTCACCGGCAGGCTGTCCGGACTGGTTCTGAACCTGACCGTGATGACCAGCGGCTACAGGAGCACGAGCCAGATTAAATTAAAGGAGGCGCCTCAGCTGGCCGTGGGCCTTATGCCTTATCTGGCCCAGCAGGGCCTCAAAAAACGCCAGCGCTTTCGCGTGCCCATCTTTGATCCCTCCAGCTTGAGCATGCGCTCGGTCAATATCGTGGTCGAGGACAAGGAAAAACTGCTCATTGACGGGGAAAGCTTTGAGACCTTCCGCGTCCGTATGGATTATTTTGACACCAAATCCTACGTCTGGATAGACACCGATGGCCAGACCCTCAAGGAGGAAGGCCTCCTGGGGCTGTCCATGGTGCGCGCCACACGCGAAAAGGCCAGGCAGGGGCTGACCGGGCGGGCCGAGTTAACCGACCTGGTGCGCGCGACCTCCGCCCCGACCAATCGCACCCTTAAAAAACCGCGTCAAGTCCGCTATTTCAAGGTTCGGCTCAAAGGGGTGGACCTGTCCGGTTTCGACCTGCACGGCGGCCGCCAGACCCTGTACGGCGACGTTGTGGAGATCAAAAGGGAAACTATTGACGTGCGCCATGAAGCCCGGCTGCCTCTGAGCGGCCGGGAGTTTGCCTCTTTTCTCTCGAGCACGGATTTTGTGCAGAGCCAGCATCCCGAGATTATCCACCAGGCGCGGCTTATCACGGCTTTAGAAAGGTCGCCCCTTAAAATAGTGGACCGGGTCATGGACTGGGTCTTTGAGAATCTGGAGAAACGGCCGACCCTGTCTGTGCCCAGCGCCCTGGAGGTGCTCAAAACCAGGGTTGGAGACTGCAACGAGCATACCGTGCTGACCGCGGCCCTGCTTCGCGCCGCAGGAGTGCCGGCCCGGATGGCGGTGGGCGTGCTTTACTTTGAAGACCGATTTTATTATCACGCCTGGGTCGAGGCTTACTGGGGCCGCTGGATGGCCGTTGACCCCATCCTGGGCCAGGCCCCGGCCGATGCGACGCACATCCGTTTCATCATTGGCGGCCTTTCGCGCCAGGCGGAAATGGTGCGCCTTATCGGCCGTCTTGAGATCGAAATCCTGGAGGTCAGATGATTGAACTGATTGGCGTCAGCAAGCAGTTTAGGCAGGTTCTGGCCGTTGACAACCTTTCCATGCAGGTTGATCAGGGCGAGATCTACGGTTTCCTGGGGCCCAACGGCGCGGGAAAAACCACGACCCTCAAAATGATCGCCGGAACCCTCAAGCCCACCTCCGGCCGGATCATCATCAACGGGCGGGACATTGACCGCCAGCCCTTAGCCGCCAAGCAGGAGCTCGGGTTCATTCCGGACCGCCCCTTTATCTACGAAAAGCTGACCGGGTTCGAGTTCCTGCGCTTCATGGCCGGATTGTACAGCATGAACCATGACTCCTTTTCCGCGCGCAGCCGCGAACTGCTCGAGCTTTTCGAACTGGCTGGCTGGCAGCACGAACTGGTCGAAAGCTACTCCCATGGCATGAAACAGAGACTGATCATGTCCGCGGCCATGATTCACCGCCCCCGGGCCCTTATCGTGGACGAACCCATGGTCGGACTCGATCCCCGTGGCGCCCGCCTGCTCAAGAACATCTTCCGCCAGCTTCGTAAAAACGGGGTCTCCATCCTTATATCCACTCACACCCTGGCCATTGCGGCCGAGGTCTGCGACCGCATCGGGATCATCCACCGCGGCCATCTTTTCGCCCAAGGAACGGTCGAGGAGCTCAAGGCCCAGGCCGGCGGCACGGACCACCTGGAAGAGGCCTTCCTCACACTGACCGGCGGCCATGAGGAGCAGGCCCTGACAGGTCTTTTTAAGGCCGCGGCCGAAGAATGAGGACCTACTTCCTGCTCCTTTCCCCCCGGGTCCTATCGCTCCTCAACCGGATGCGGCGCGGTGAGGAAGGATCGGCCTTTAAGCTGCTCATGATGGCGCTGGTGGCCCTGGGCTTCTGGGCCGCGGTCTTCTTCGGCTTCTATAAGGCCCTGGCCTACTTTCAGGCCGCGGAGGGGTTTGGCCAGGTCCTGGCCAGGAAATTGATGGACATGGTCTGGATGACTTTCTTTGCCATCCTTATCTTTTCCAACATCGTCACCGCCCTGTCCACCTTCTTTCTTTCCAAGGACCTTGAAACCATTCACGCCTCGCCCGTGTCTTTAGAAAAAATTTTCTGGGCCCGCTTTACCAGCACCCTGGTTGACAGCTCCTGGATGGTCCTTCTTTTCGGCCTGCCTGTCTTCCTGGCGTATGGGATCGTCTTTCACGCCGGCCCCTTTTACTACCTGCACCTGGCCGCGGTCTCAGCGCCCATGTTCGTCCTGGCCAGCGCGGTCGGGATAATCTTCACCCTGCTCCTGGTGAACGTCTTTCCGGCCCGGCGCACCAAAGACATCCTCATCTTGCTCACCATCCTGCTGGTCATCATTCTTTATCTGCTCTTTCGTTTCATGCGGCCCGAACGGCTGGTGAACCCGGATGAATTTGCCTCCATCGTCAGCTACTTCGCCTCAATGCGAACCCCGACCTCACCCTTTCTGCCCAGTTACTGGGCGACTGAAGTCCTCTGGCCGCGCCTGGCGCCGCGCTTTTTTTCCGAATCTTCCTTTTACCTCATGCTCCTGATTTCCACCGCAACTGCGGTGGCGGTCACGGCCTCCTGGGTCTCCAACCGGCTCTATGGCTACGGGTTTTCAAAATCCCAGGAATCGGCCCGCCGAATCATCACCCGCGCCAGCCCGCTCGATCTGCTGGTCTTCCTGGCCAGTCGCCCCTTTGCCTCGGCCAGCCGCTCCCTTGTGGCCAAGGAGATCAAGACGTTTTTCCGCGACAACACCCAGTGGTCTCAGATTCTTCTGCTCTTGGCCCTGATCGTGGTTTACCTCTATAATTTTTCAGTCCTGCCCTTAAAAAAGTCCCCTATTCCAACATTTTACCTTCAAAACTTCATCTCTTTTATTAACATCGGCCTGGCCTCCTTTGTGGTGGCTTCCCTGGGAGTGCGCTTTGTTTTTCCGGCCGTGAGCCTGGAAGGGGAAGCCTACTGGATCATCCGCTCCTCGCCCCTGAGCCTCAAGCGTTTCCTGTGGACAAAGTACGGTATTTACCTGCCGCCGCTCCTGGTTGTGGCCGAAGTCCTGATCGTTGTCTCCAACTACCTCCTCGATGTGACCGGTTTCATGATGATCATCTCGACCATGACCATGTTTTTCATCGTGCCGGGTATCGTGGCCCTGGGAATCGGGCTTGGCGCGGTTTATCCCCGCTTTGAGACTGAAAATATCGTCCAGGTGGCCACTGGTTTCGGCGGATTGACTTTTATGATATTAAGCGCTATATACGTAGCCATTATTGTTGTCCTTGAAGCCTGGCCGGTTTATACCATTTTCGTGGCCCAGATGCACGG
The DNA here is from genome assembly GCA_019308995.1 of Deltaproteobacteria bacterium. NCBI lineage: Bacteria > Pseudomonadati > Myxococcota > Myxococcia > Deltaproteobacteria bacterium. The sequence goes on from JAFDHD010000082.1 coordinate 13,930, forward strand.
CGCGCCGCTGGCTGAATGGAAGCTCGTGATCATTGGACTCTGCTTTGCTGGCGTGCTGGCAGCCAACATCCTGGCAGTTTTCCTGCCCATGAACATCGGCCTCAAACGCCTGGCCGCCCGGGAAGCCATGTAGATGCCATCCCCTCCCTATGAATACGTCGCTAACCTCCATGTGCACACCACCTTTTCCGATGGGCAAGGCAGCATCGAAGATGTCATCACTGCGGCCCAAAAAGCCAAGCTGGACCTGCTCCTGATCAACGACCACGACACCCTGGCCGCCCTGGACCAGGGCTACGAGGGATATCATGGCAAGGTCCTGGTCCTGATCGGCCTGGAGTTTTCAGGTCCGCACAACCATTACCTGGCCTATGGACTGGAAAAGGTCCCGGCATTCGACTGGCGCGACCCGCAGGCCACGATTCAAAAGACCAGAGAGGCCGGCGGAGTCGGCTTTCTGGCGCATCCCTTTGAAAAAGGCAGCCCGCTCATGGAAGACGGTCATGCCTTTACCTGGGAGGACTGGACAATCAATGGTTTTGACGGCCTGTGCCTCTGGAACTACTCCTCCATCTGGAAATCCCACGTCCAGACCTTGCCTCAGGCCTTATGGCGTTATTTTGTCCGGGCCAAGACCCTGGCCGGTCCGGACAAAGAAACCCTGGCCCGGTGGGACGAACTCGGGCAGACCCGGCCCGTGGCTGCGGTCGGCGGTTCGGACGCCCACGCCTTTACTTACGGGTTCGGCCCGGTAAAGCTTACTTTTTTCCCGTACAAATACCTCTTTAAGGCCATCAACACCCATGTCCTGCTGCCCGCGCCCCTGAGCGGCGACCTCAAGACAGACCGGGCCGCGGTTTACCAGGCCCTGGCCGCCGGTTCCGGCTTCGTGGCTCACGACCGGCTTAAAAATTCCAAGGGATTTGATTTCTGGCTGGAGAATAACAAGGAGCGAAAGGCCGGTCAGGGCATGGAGATCAGGTTTGACCCCGGGCATCAGTTGGTCTGGTCTCTGCCTTCCCGAACCTCGGCGCGCCTGATCAAGGATGGACAGGTTGTCTTGAACATCGTGGCCCGGCAGGGCCGCTTCCAGGCCCCGGGCCTGGGAGTTTACCGCATCGAGGCCTTCTGGCCTTCCCGCTTCTTTGGCCTCCGGCCCTGGCTTTTTTCGAATCACATTTATTTAAATTAAGGGGGACGTTCTTTACCTTTTAAATTTAGTTAAAAGGCTAGGCGGCTGCTCATGAGCCAGCCTTTCGCCACGCCATACCGTCCCTTTTTATTTAATTTCTTGATCTAAAATAATATGTCTGATACGTTTAATTGCTTTACAAACTTTACCCGTGAAGGAGGAATATCATGGCTAACAAACCAAAAAAAGTATGTGTCATAGGGCTGGATTGCGCGCTCCCAAACAGTATCCTGAAGTATGTGGAACAAGGCGCGCTGCCTAATCTTGAGGGACTGATTAAAAAAGGGGTTATGGCAAAAAACGGCCTGGTGCCTTACCCCACCATTACACCGCCCAACTGGACGACCATCGCCACGGGGTCGTGGCCGGGAACGCACGGTATCACCGACTTCCACGTCCATGAACCCGGTACCTCCATACATATGTCGAGCACCCATCAGGGCTTCAATCGCTCCGACTGCAAGGTGGAGAACATCTGGGAAGCGGCCGAGAAGGCCGGGTATAAATCTATCGTGTTAAATTACCCGTCCAGTTATGGCACCAAGTTGAAACACGGGATCGTGGTTGGTGGCAACAGCAATATTATCAACGACTGGCGGCCTGCGGAATGCATCGCCACTGAAGGTAAATTCTCGGTCTGCGCCGACCAGGTTTACTCAACTATCCTGTACCCGCTCGGCGGGGTCAAGGTCGAGTTTGATTATGCCGAGGACTGGGAAAACGCGCCTGAGTCCAAGGGCGAGGAAGATCAGGAGGTCGAGGCGACTCTCCCGTTTTCTGACAGCCTCTATGAGATGGCGCCCACCACGTGGCACTTTCTGGTGCAGGACACGAGTGGTGAAGGCTACGACCGGTTCACGCTCTCCCCGACAAAGGATTTCAAGGACGCCTTCTGTACGCTGGCCCCAGGCCAATGGAGCCAGAAAATCATCACCACGGTCAAGACTAAAGAGGGTCAAGACAAGGAAGTCAGCTTCCACGTCAAGCTCCTGGATCTTTCTAACGACCTGGGCAGCTTCAGGGTCTACATGACCGGCCTGGGCGAGCACCAGGGCTGGAGCGATCCGCCTGAGGTGGCTAAAGAGATTTGCGACCACTCGCCTGAAAGCGATTTCTCTCTTCGAGGCGGAGGCCTGACTGCCTATCGCAAAGGCTGGATTGATCTAGACACTTATGTCGAGGCCCAGGCCATGCAGGACCTCTTCCTGGCAGATGCGGCCGTTTACCTCTTAAGTAATAAGGAGTGGGATATCTTTTACATGCATGCCCATGCCACGGACTGGCAGTACCACGGCTTTATGAGGGAGATGGACCCCCTGACTGAGAGTGACCCGGAGAAGAACAGGCTGGCCCAGGAGGCCGAGAAAAAGATATACATGAGCGTGGATCGGATGATCGGGCGCATCATGGAAGCCGCGGGCAAGGATACCCTGTTCATCATTGTATCAGATCACGGCGCGGTGTCCGACGGTTACTCCATGCCTTTACTGGAGCCTTTAGTCGAAAAGAACCTGATCAAAGTCACCGGAGATAAAGGCATCAGGGCCTATGGTTTCGGCGCCTTGTACAGCGCTGAGATTGACTGGAGCGAGACCAAGGCCATGCCGCAGCGCGCCGTTCATATTTACGTGAACGTTAAAGGGCGCGACCCCGACGGTATCGTCGAGCCTGGCGAGGAATACGAGCAGGTCAGGCAGGATATCATTGACACCCTACTGACCTACGTGGACCCCGAGACAGGCAAAAGACCTTTCGCCATGGCCCTGCGCCGGGAAGACGCCCGGCCCTTCGGCTTATATGGAGACCGGGTTGGAGACGTTATCTATGCCATCTATCCCTGGTTCGGCGGACAGCATGGCAATATACTCCCCACAGCCGAATGGGGACTGGGCACACTAAAGGCGGTTATAATCATGAACGGTCCAGGCATCAAAAAAGGCGCCATGCTGGAAAGAACCATCTGGATCACAGACCTAGTACCCACTATCTGCTACCTCATGGACCTGCCTGTGCCTGAGTATACTGAAGGGGCCGTGATTTATCAGGCCTTTACAGACCCAAACTTCAAGCTCAAAGCGTAAGGGGGGACGTTCTTTCCTTATTGAAGTTTATTAAAGACTGTACTGCTGCTTATTAGCCAGCATTTCACCAAGCCATACCGATTGACGGGTGGCCCCGATAACTTGTTGTCTGAGCCACCCGTGGTCAAAAGATATTTTGCCGTGCATTAACCGCTCAGATCGTATAATTGTTCGACAAGGCCAAGGTAAAAAAATGACGTATTTCATAGAACAAAAGTGGTTAATTGTTGTAACAGTTATATCTCTGATTCTAAACTTGATAGCGGCATTTCTTCTTTATCAAGATTCAAACACAACACTCTATGAACACGAAACGAACCTGACAAAGCAGCTCCCCCTGAATTATGAAACTTTCAAGGACGAGTGGGGTAAGGCATGGCTTGGCTTGGAGGTTAGTGATGTTACCCCGGATATGGCTGCAAGAGCGCAGCTTGACAGGGTTGAAGGGGCATACGTAAACAGTGTTGCTGCCGGTTCTCCTGCACAGAAGGCAGACATTGCGCCGGGAGATATAATAATTTCTTTTAACGGCAGAAAAATAAGGACTCCTAAGCAGTTCCAAAACGACCTGGCGGGAAGCAAAGTAGGGAGTGAAGTCTATATGTGTGTCGCAAAAGATGATTACAGGGTTACGGCTTACGCAGTGCCTGAAGAAAGACCGCCCTATCTTCCTGCTCTAACCAAAACATATCCTTTTCTCGGCGCAACCGTGAGTGATGCCGCCTTTGACAGTGAAAAGATCGAAAAGCTGGAAGAAGCAGGCAAGTCCGGCGGCGTTTTGGTGGAGAGGGTGATTCCCAACTCGCCGGCGGACAAAGCGGGGCTTCAGGAAGGCGACTTGATCATGTCCTTTAATTCCCGAAAAACAAGAACTCTAAGGGAGTTTTTGACGGATCTTGCCGGGGCCCAGGCCGGTGAAAGGGTCCGCATGTGCATTATGAGGGATGATTACCGCAAAACGATATATGTTACTATGGGACGTAATGTAATGCGGGACGTAATTGTACTCCTTCAGATAAGGATTGATGGACGAAACAAAATGGAATTAGTTATGTAGCGACTGTTCGAATTCAAGATGATGAATACGGCATCGGACCAAGCTACAGACGGGCTCAACGGCCCTAGGGTGCGACGATCTCGATGCCGCGGCTGGTGCTCTGGCTAGCCAGA
>JAFDHD010000083.1 GCA_019308995.1 Deltaproteobacteria bacterium
TCAATTAAGGCGGCTTCATCGTGCTGCTATACAAAAACATATCTTGAAAAGGCTCTAAATCGCCCCCAAAACTACTGCAAGGTACTTCTGTCAATTGTAATCGCGGATTTTGGGGCCAACGGACCGGTTGACTATTTGACAAATTGCCGATACTCTATATACCCTGTGACTATGGACCTGTCCTTCGTTAATATGTAAGACATAAGGGCCGGGCAGCCTGATGAGGTCTCCATCTGAACGATATGTTGTGCGGATGCGAGAGCGGGGCTGCAGGCTGAAACGCCGCCTTACAAAAAACCTGCCAGGGGATGGTGATTATGGATGATATGGATGATATGCCCAAGGTCAGCATGGCCGAGAAATTCATGATCGTGGATGAAGCGGGCAACAAGCGGGCCGTCCTGGGATTTCTGCAGGGTGAACCCAGCTTGACCCTCTATGGGCCTGACGGTAAGGAACGCATGACCCTGCGATTGAACGCCGAAGGCGATCCCTCCCTCGAGCTTTATGACCGGCAAGGCAAGGTCCGGGCGGTCCTGGGCCTGGCGGCCGACGGTTCTCCGTCTTTAAAAAAGAAGAATGTCTAGAATGCTTTCCCCTCGTTCCCTGGCAGAGAGGCTGTGAAAGAATTACTTAGCTCAGAAACAATTAGCCTTGAGGCCTGTGGTGTGGTAAGCAAAAATTCGTAGATCTGGAGCTTTTGTACGCCTGTTTCCATTCAGTCGCTTCAGTCGCTTCATTAGAGCGCGGATCAAGGCGATCAATCGGGTTAAAAAGATAAAAAGGCATGTTTTTGCCTCCTCTGGAGGCAATACTCCCGAAAAGCTTCTATCCCGATGATATTTAGCACCCGTTTGAAATTGTAGCTCAACATCAACAAATCCATCTCTGCTCTTACTTTATCCAGACCTCTCATCAAGAAATGCGTCCAACCCAACCAAAGTTTTAAGGTTCCGAAAGGGTGCTCGGCCAAAGAGGCGCGTTTCTTCATATACTCCTTGCCTTTTTGGTCCATTCGCTTACGGTGGGCCTCGACCACCTCCTCATGCTCATAGCGATAGATCTGGCGGTAGGGCGTTTTCTCTGGTAAACACTTTGTCCTAAGCGGGCACTGTCCGCAACCACTTGATTTACTTGCATATTTAATCATCGTCTTGCCGGCCTTGACCTGGCGGGATTGCCGTTCCAGATCCTGGCCCGCCGGGCATTGATATACATCCCGCTCTTCATCAAATCGAAAGTCTTTGCGTTCATACCGCCCTGTCTTACGGGCAGGCCCGCTGTAGTCGGGGATAGCCACATACGGTGTGATGCCTTCTTCCTGGCAATCTTTCAGCTGAGCCTGGTTATAATATCCACTGTCCGCAGCCACTTCCAGATTTTCCGTGACTAATATCTCCTTGGCTTTTTGGGACATGGGAAACAGTTGCTGGGTATCGTTCCCATCATTGACTACGTCACAAACCACCAACAGCTTGTGTTTATCATCGACCGCATATTGAACATTGTAACCGGCTGTCTTTTGACCTCGTTTGCTCAGTAAACGCGCGTCAGAATCGGTGGACGACAACTGAGTTTGGCCGCTTACTTTCAAGTCGTTCAACTTATCCTGACAGCTTTTCTGACGCTCCCGGAGCTTATCTAACTTGTCCTGTAAATGGGCATCCTCCAAAGATTGAACTTCAATCTCGTCATCAGCGGCTTCGATCTCTTCAAGGTACAAGGCGATATCAGACTCTATTCTCTCAAGCTGCTTTTTTAGCTTACTTTGGGTCTGGATACTCCCCTTGCTTGCATTACCATTAAAAAAGGAGCCGTCTATCCCTACCAGTTCTCCCCCGTATAATTCCAGTTCTTTACACAGTAAAACAAAATCCTTGTTGACAGACCGAAGCGCGGAAAGGTTATTTTTGCGGAAATCGGCGATGGTCTTATAACATGGATGGAGACCTTTTAAAAGCCAGATAACCTCCAGGTTGCGATAGGTCTCTTGCTCTAAACGGCGGCTGCTGCGGACTCGATTCAGATAGCCATATAAGTAAAGCTTCAGTAAATCCGATGGGGAATAGGCCGGTTGACCCTTGCTTAGACCACCTTCACTATTGATAAAACCCAGTTCCATTAAATCCAGACTATCAACATAGGCGTCAATAGCCCGTACCGGATTGGTGGGAGATACATAATCTTCCACGCTAGGAGGTAAAAGGAAGCCTTTGCTCTCGTGGAGTTCCGCTCTTATAATGACGATCAGGCATTTTTTTTGATTTAACCTTGGATAGTGAATTTACTCGATTGGGTTGAAACACTATAGCATTAATTGGAATTCTTTCACAGCCTCAGAGCCTGGGAACCAGCGCAAAGATGTCATATCTTGAACCGAATAAAAACGTTTTTAAGGCAGACAGATGCTTGTGAAAATTCGGCCTGAAACGAGGCAGGACATTGAACCTTGCGGCCGTATTTTATTTGAAGCCTTCAAAGACGTCTTTGAGCGCCATCATTTCCCCCCTCCCTTTTCCTCAACCGAAAAGGCCTGCCAGTCGCTTGAGTTCTACTTCAGGCATCCGTCCTGGTGCGGCCTTGTGGCTGAAGTTGACGGCCAGGTGGTCGGCTCATGCTTTGTGGATGAACGTGACTTGATCCGCGGGATCGGGCCGGTCAGCATTGATCCGCGATTCCAGAAGAGCGGGGTCGGCCGTCGCCTCATGGAAGCCATGCTGGAGCGATGTTCCGGTGCCGCTGGCATGCGCCTGACGCAGGACGCCTTCAATACCGCCTCCATATCCCTTTATACTTCACTCGGCTTTAAGGTCAGGGAACCGATTGTCGGGTTGAAAGGCCGGCTCAAGGGTCGAGCCTTAAAAAAAATAAAAGTCCTTCCCTTACGGCGGGAAGGCCTTCAGGCGTGTGACGCTCTGTGCCATAAGGTGCACGGGATTCCCCGCACTAATGAGCTGCGGGATGCGGTCAGAGAAAGCACCGCTTTGGCGGCCGTGCGTGATGGTCGTATCACGGCTTATGCTTCCTCAGTCTCTCGCCAGGGACATGGTGTGGCTGAAACCGATGAGGACCTTCAGGCCGTCCTCTTGTTCGCGCAAGCCAGGTACAAAAGACCGATTTCACTTCTTGTCCCGGCGCGGCAGGCAGACTTCTTAAGGTGGTGCTTGAATCAGGGGCTGCGGGTCGTGGACCCGTTAACTCTTATGACGGTCGGCAGGTACCAGGAACCAGAAGGATGCTTTTTCATCTCCGTCAGATACTGACGGCCATTTTGGTAAAGGGGTTCAGGTGAAGGTAAAAATTCGTCCTGCGGTCATATCGGACGCTGAGTCTTGCGCCCGTGTCATGTATGAAGCTTTTAAAAGCATTGCCCGCCGCCATCAGTTTCCCTCGGACCTTCCCACCCTGGAACACGCGATGCGAGTCGTCATAGTCTGCGTCAGTCATCCTGCGAGCTTTGGGGCTGTCGCCGAACGCAGCGGGCGGGTGGTGGGCTCATGCTTCATTGACAAGCGCGATCAAATATACGGCCTCGGGCCGGTGAGCGTCGAACCGAAGGTTCAGGCGCGAGGCATTGGCCGAAAGCTAGTGGAAGCCGCGCTTCAGCATGGTGAAAAAGCGGCCGGGATACGCCTGGTCCAGGATGCGTTCAACCTCATGTCCTTTTCGCTATACGTCTCCCTTGGTTTTGAGGTCAAAGAGCCCCTGGCCCTGGTGGAAGGCAGGCTCAGGTCCTTACCGCTGGAAGAGGTCAAAGTAAGACCCCTTGAGAAAGGAGACCTGGATGAATGCGAGGCCCTCTGCCTGAAGGTGCATGGGTTTGCGCGCACCAATGAATTACAAGACGCCTTGAATCTTTCATCGGCCTTCGTTCTTTTACGCCAAGGCTGTATCAAGGCCTATACCTCCGGCGTGGCTCTTTGGGGTCACGGTGTGGCTGAAACCGAGGCAGACATGAAAGGACTGCTCCTGGGCGTTGAGGCGTCGCGACCCCAACCGCTCCGCTTTATCGCACCGATGCGGCTGAACGGCTTTTTTCGCTGGTGCCTGAGCGAGGGCTTGCGCGTGGTCAAACCGATGACGCTCATGGCCATGGGCCGGTACCTGGATCCCAAAGGCTGCTATTTTCCATCCGCAAGCTATTGAGGGGAGATCAAGGCAAAGAGGAGAAGAGATGACCAGGAAACCGTCTGGCCTGTCCCTGATTATGGCGGTGGCCATGATTTTGCTTTCAGCCCGGCTCGCGACGGCCGGCTTTGAAGAAACCTACCAGCAGGGACGGGTTCTATATCTGGAAGAAAACTATGATCAGGCGGCCCAGGCCTTCAGCCGTTTGACCTTGCAATATCCCGACCACCGCCTGATCCCTGACGCCGTATACTGGTTAGGTAAATGCTACTTCGCCCAAAAGCTGTATCAGCGGGCTATGAAAGAATTTGAATGGGCGGCGCAGATATCCCCGTCATGGCCCAGGACTCCGGATGCTCTGCTGATGCGGGCCTATAGCCTTTCCCGGCTCGGCAAACAGGAAGCGGCAACAGCCGGATTTAAAAACGTGATCGCCCGCTACCCTGACTCTCAAGCAGCCGAAAAGGCCAGGCAAAGCCTGGGACTCGAACCAAAAAATAAAAAAGACACAAATACGGTCCTGCCTGAAATCAGGGCGGCCAGGGCCGTGCTCGGGGAAAAGGTGGTCCCATTGACGCCTAAAAAGAAATCATCGGGTCAGGTATCTAAAAGACAGGTCAGAGGCGCGGCCGGGATGTCGGATATCATGGAGGCTATCACGCAGGCGGACCTGGCTACATTTAAAACCATCCTGGCAAAATATCCTTATGTCGTTGAGTTCAGGGACAGGGAGGGGAACACGCCCCTGCACAAGACGGCTGCCTATAACCGGCCTCACATGGCCAGCCTGCTCCTGGCTCAGGGGGCGGACGCGGATGCGGACAGCAGAAGTTACGTCTTTATTTATACGCCTCTCCATGAAGCTGTCAGGCACAACAATATCGAGATGGTGGAACTGCTTCTCGCTAATGGGGCAAAAATAGATGCGGGCAGATATATCAGACGCAGGGAATGGTCTGACCGTTATGCCTTTACCCCTCTGCTTCAGGCAGTCAGATACAACCACCTTGAAATGGTGAAGCTGCTTCTCGAAAAAGGAGCGGACCCAAACATCTCAGCCCACCCCGCCACCGGCGAAACCCCGCTGCGGCTGGCTAGAAGAAAAGGCTTTCTCGATATCGCCGAGGTCCTGAAGACCTACCTCGCGGTGCATTGATGCCCCCTCCCAGAAATTTATTCAGGCCTGCGGCTGCTTCCAGCGCCGCAGGCTGAGATATTTTAACCTCGATTGTGCTTGAAAACGATATCCCCTTCCTTTACGCCAAGCTCCCGGGCCACGGCTTCACACTTGGCCTTCAGAAGAAAGTAGATGTTTTCCTTGCGGGAGGCGCAGGTCTCGAAATTCCCTTGCCCCTTGCTGAGGATCACGGCGGCGGACTTAAAGGTCTGAATGAACTCGCTTGAAGCCCGGTCCCAGTTCACGCCAATATCGTCACTTCCGGTTTCGATGACCTTGACCAACGAGGTCATGCCTGAAACCTCAGCGTCCTCCATGGTGGCGTCATTGATAATCGGGCCGGACTTAACGCTGAAAACAATGTCAACCCCGGTTTCCTTGAGCACCTCGATAAACAGGCGGTCAAGCACGATTTCACCGGCATTGTCGCCCAGATAAAGAAGACTCCGGCCAGGCACAAGCTCTTTCTTGAATTCTTCATAAGCACTGATGGCGAAGCCGCGCTCAAGGATGGCCAGGATGTCTGGCATGAGCTCAAACTGGTGGCCGATGCCAAAATCAATGATGTTCCCGGCCGCAGCCAGGTGCAGACCTGTCTCAAGCGGATCATCGGATTGATCAATCATCTCCTGAAATTTTGACTCCAGCGCCAGGGCTTCCCGGTTTGTCTCGGCCTTGGCCTGCTTGTATGGATCCCGAATCCCGGTGACCTCGTACACGGCGTCATAGGCCGGCCGGGACAGGATGGCCGGGTTGGTATCCAGGGACATTCGTACGACTGCCTCGGCCACCTTGAACAGGACCTGCCGCTGAACTTCAGGATCGTCCGTCACAAATCGCGTCGTATTTAAGGCCTGCTTGAACATGCAGGCAATGCAGTCGGGTTTGGCCTTCACCTGAAATCTCCTTTTTATAATCTTAATCCTTCTTCCTTATACAACATTTCAAGCCCCTGTAAAAACAGAATAATAAAAGCCTGTTCACAAACTGTTGACTTTTTCAGGAGGGGGTCTGTTCTAAAAAAAAGGGTTCCCCCGGAAAAAAACAAAGCCCCCGGGCTGAGCGTGGCCTGAGGGCTTTATCTTTTCGGAGATCAGAGGTTAGGAGCGGAAGAAGGTTCTGGTGAGGTTATCCCAGCCCAAGCGCGGCAGGTTACCGTATACATCGGCCACGATTTCGCCACCGTCTGCAGGCAGGGGCCCAACCTCGGTTTCAACCATCTTGAACAGCCTGTCGCTTTCGGTTTCGATGAAACCCTGAGCGTCTTCGCCGAAATGGAGCTCCCTGACGTTATTCTTCAGGCTCGTCGCCTGCACGACCATGACCCAGCCGTCCTCATAAGGCTGGTCGTAGGATATGTCCGGACGCTGGCGAATCTTGGGATTGACCGCCAGGACGATCCCATCAATCGGGGCCATTATTTTGGCCTCATTGTTGTCACGATACAAGCTCCAGGAGGCGGCGTTCCTGGTGATCTCGTAGCCGACGTGAGGAAGCTCCAGTTTTTCCAGCGGACCAACGAGCTTCAGGCCAAAATCATCCAGCCCGATGCGAACCTTGCCCGCGTTTTCAATCTTGGCCCAGGCATGACCATCATGATAATAAAATCCTTCCGGGACCTTGTACCCCCGAATTCGCGGGGCATCCACCAGATGAATGGGGACAGAAATCTCCCACTCGTCCTCAAAGAACTGGTCGAAATCGCAGGCGCTGCACTCATAGTCGTAAGCGCAGATCCGATAACCGACACGGCCGGTCAAGGTGTGACGGCAGAGCCGCTGATTGGCCGGCTTGAGCCGCATGGCCTCCTGCCAGGAAACAATCCTGGCCTTCTTGCCCGCGGGGGTCCCGCCTGCCGCACGAATGCGCCGATTCTCTTCGGCCGTCTTGCGCATGGCCTCATCATACTTGCAGGTGGTGCAGTCAAAATAGTTGTTGCAAAGCTTGTAGTTCGCCACTCCGGCCTTCATCCAGAGGCATCCTTCCTCCACGGCCCGCTGCCTGGTTTTTAATGCTTTTACCATCTTATTTCCTCCTTTATTTTTTACCAAATCTTGTATGTTCTTCATTTGTTCTCAATGATCTTTCAAGGCCTGCCAGGCTCAACCCCCGGTGCTCGAACACGAGGGAAGTGAGCGCAGGCAAAAGACTCAATCAGCCATTGGCCTGATGATCCAGGACTGGCCGCATAAAACGATGCTCCGGTCCTGATTTTTGACCTCAGCCCCATTTGTGAGACGATAAAGATTACTGCCGCCCCTCATCCATTTTTGAATCCTTTGATTTTTCATCGCTTCACCCTCCCTGGTTTTTATTCCTTGTTACCATCCTCATAGAGCAAGGGGGGTGCCAGGACAGGCCAGATCAAGGAACAGTTTGTTTTGTTCTCTTGCAACTGCCTGTAATTACGGGAAGAACTTAGCGCACTGATTTAAACATTCTTCTCAGAATGTCTAAATTTAAGGTGCATTTAATAGCGGGAGGATATTTATGATTTCAACAGTGAACGGAGAAAACAACCGGGAAGGTTAAATTTATTTAAATAATTACAGGGTGTTAAGTTATATGTTGATTTTCTTTACACCTATGCTGAGAATTTCAACGATTAATTTCAAAAAAGTTAAATTAGATCGAGCCATTATTTCTTTCACTATTCCCCACCTCAGTGTATTTGTTCCAATAATAATGAATTTAAGTGAACCTGAAGGATATTAATTGAAGGGCAAGCCAATTGGGCTAGAAAAAAATAGTTTTATTTAGTCAAAAAATAATTTTTCTTGACTTAATAGTTATTATAATTGTAACATATGCCACATAATGGATAAATGGTATACCTCCAAAGATATTAAGAAGATCCTTGGTATTAGTAAGCAAAGGCTTGCTTACTGGCGTGCCAAAAAGCTAATTACACCTTCTGGAGGAAGAAGTAAGGGGAGAGGGAGGGGGTACCTCTATTCTTATCAGGACCTGCGCTCTCTCAAGGATATCCTTAAACTTCAAGAGAACGAGGTAAGCACTCATCGCCTCAGGGTAATTCTCAATAAGTTGCGCAAGGAATTCCCAGAACTGGAAGAGCCACGATTGCTGACTGCACCCGTTACCTATAAAGACAAAAAAATCTTCGTGAAGCATGAGGGCATGACGTATGATGTTGAGGATGGGCAGTGTCTTCTTTTTCCCCTGGAGCCTGAGGAGGCAAAAATATACGAGTTTATTCCGGTTAAGCCTTCTCGTGAGAGGCATTTGGGGCGAGCGGCAAAGGGCCTTAGGGCTTCTTTGAAGAAGAAAGGTTTGTCGTCTTGAGCCAATTCTGGCCAGAAGTAATTATTGGCGGTATAATGATTGGTGTGGGTCTTTTAGTAATGCTAGGATTTGTCCCCCTTCTAATCTTATACCTAGCCGAACGGGAACAAAAAAAGCAGCTCCAGTTACCTCGCTTTTCAGACTATATCAATAAGTGTTCTTACTTATTGGTGATTTTTGGGTGTCTTATCATATTTCTCACAGTCTCATGGTTTGTTGCTAAAGAGGTAGGCTTAATTCCTGCGAGCCCTGGGTGATGAGCTTTTTATCAGCAAAATCTATCCAAGACCGCTCTCATCAAATATTCGATCCGGCCTTTGTGCCTGACGAAAAGGCTTGGCAGCCTTCATCTGTTGAATTAAGGTTAGGTGGTGAAGCTTTCCTAAGTGGAGAAAAGGAGCTAGTAATCCTTGGAGCAGAGAAACCTGATATAAAAATAAAACCAGGGAACTTTGCTATACTTTTGACGAAGGAAAAGGTCAAAATACCAACCAATTTAATGGGATTTATTTCCATAAAAAGCAAATACAAATGGTCGGGTCTGGTAAACATATCTGGGTTCCATGTTGATCCGGGGTGGGAGGGTCATCTCACTTTTTCTGTTTACAACGCCGGACCAAGTGAAATTATTCTTCGGAAAGATGAAAAAATATTTGTTATATTTTTCGCAAAGCTTGACAAAGAAACTGAGCCATATAAAGGTGGTAATCAATATCAGCGACACATATCATCGGAAATTATGAATAGAGTAATGGGCAAGTCAGTTTCTCCTTTTGAATTGGAGGACCGACTTAAAAGCCTAGAAACGAATGTTAGGTTTCAATGGGGATTACTTATTTCAGCCGTGGTTGGGATCATATTGTTATTCTTAAGATATTTAATAAAAGGTATCTCCTAATAAAAAATTAAAATGGCTCCTACCCTTAAAGAACTCTGTCTGGAAGTAACAAATTTATGCCCTATGGCATGTATGCACTGCTCTACCATTAGCGTGAAGGAAGGCACTGGACCTGCTGAGCATATGCCTATTTCTGTGGCTAAAAGTGTAGTCAAAGAATTTAAAGCGCTTGGAGGTCATATCCTCGAAATTTCTGGAGGCGAACCTCTCCTTTATCCACATCTTTTCGAATTACTTCAATACGCTGCAACCCTGGATTTGGAGGTCCGTTTATATACCAGTGGTATAGTTTCCGCAGATGATCGTGGTTTAATTGGAATCAGTTCTGGGAAGGCAAACAAGTTAAAGGCTGCGGGTGTCTCCCGGATTATCTTTAGCCTCCAAGGGGCCACTTCTCAAACTCACGACAGCATTGTTGGGGCTAGCGGCGCCCACACATTAGTTTTAAGCGATATCAGCAACATAAAGGCAGCAGGCTTATGGACGGGTGTACATTTTGTGCCTATGGCCCCCAATTACCAGGAAATAGACGCTTTGATGGATATTTGCTGGTCGCTCAGGGTAGATGAACTGGCGCTTTTGAGGTTTGTGCCACAGGGAAGAGGCTTGAAAAACCGTTCAATGTTGGAGATGACGCTTGAGAAATTTGACAGCTTTTTAAAGCTTGTTGTTCAAGGGAAAAAGCAGTATCCCAATCTAAATGTGCGTGTCGGTTGCCCGATGGATTTTCTTTCTCTATACGAGGAAGGCCTGAAGCCACATCCTTGTAAGGCAGGGCGTTGTACATGCTTGATAGCCTCTAGCGGAGACGTGGTTCCTTGCCCAGGATTCAAGAACTCCCCTGATTTTATAGCTGGAAATATATACAATGAAAACCTCTCTACAATCTGGCGAGAGGGATTCAAGAGCTTACGTGAGTTCGATTATCATAAATTAAGTGGTATGTGCCAAGGGTGCTCAAACCTCAAGTGGTGCCATGGTCGTTGTGCAGCACAGAGAGTGATAACTTATGGCGACCTGTATGTAGGGCCTGACCCTAGCTGCCCAAAACAGTTGAAAGACGGAACCCGGAAGGAAGAAAAAGCGATTGACAAATATCAAGTCATCGCAGAGTCTAAGGCTACCCCATCGCCTATAATTGAGTCAGATAGGCCTCTACCGCTGATCGCATCTCGTTAACCTGATTACGATCTCTGGACAGCAAGCAAACCACCTTACACATGTAAGGAGGCACATGGGATGGTTCATCCGGCCGCCACCAGTGAAGGGGAAATCCAAAAAGCTGCTCCACTAAGTCTGTAACGATTATTCCTGTAGCTTCCATAGAAAAAATACGTTCGGTGGGGTTAACACACTTTTGCGTTCCTGATTTGAACGTGCACTTTTTATTCTTACAACCCAAGCAGTGTCCAGAGCCAAGAAATATGGTCGAAAACGTTCTAGCTGTCTCTCTGCCTAATTTATCCAGTAATCGGGTTATTGTTGATTCTATGAAAACCCAACGAACATAATAAGGCCCTTGAAGCACTCGAATGGGATAATGTTCAGTCCTTAGCTTTGCTAAAATAACCAGAGCCATGTGGCGCTTTAGGCTAATTTTACGAAAATCGGGGGCAAAAGGAGGGCATCCTCCATTCCGGCCATACAACCGGCATCCATTTCGACACGCTGCGATAGTAAGCTCCCGATTATAAGGTATTTCACTAGTCTGAATTACATGGAATAATACCTCTACTGGATATTGATTTCCTGATCCTGTTTTATAAATCACCTCCATTCTTGCCTTTCCTCAAGTCCTCCCGCTTCCTTGCTTGCAGAATAATTATCCATTTTTCAATCAGGTAAAAAAACCTCTTCAATCGCTTTCGCGGCCTAAGAGGGCGATCAGGCGGCTCAGACCGAAAAGTGAAATCAGGCCCAGTAGCAGGACCCAGCCCAGATGAAGGTTCAGCTTGATAGCGAGATGCGCACTGCCAAGTATGAGGCCCAGGCTGGCGATGATCATCAGCCTTTTGAGGTGACGCCACTGTAAATCATACTCCTTTTCGACGCGCCCCGCTTTTTTCAACCGGTGAAGGAAAAAATCCAGGTCCCAGGCCAGGAGCGCCGCGACGACGCTGATTAGCAGCCACGCGAACGGTATACCCAGAAACGCGCCGCGTGCTGCCACCGCAACGAAGAAGGTCAGGCCGAAGGAAGCGATCCAGCCCCACTGGAGTCTCTGGCTGTAAAGCCAGAACAACCCGAAAGCCGCGATCACAAACCCCCAGGCCCACAAACCCTTTGAGGCGTAAGCAATGGCCAGCACCCCGGCCGCCAGGACCGTGCAGACAAAAAAGACATTGCGGCAGAGGGCCATCTTTCACCGGTATATATATGGCGGTCGCCTCAAGGAAGCATTGACCGCATGGTGGATAGGCGTGTTTACATGCCAGTCCAGGATGCGCACACCCGCCTTTTGCAACTCACGGAGCACCACCTCTCTTTCCAGGAAGGCGATGCGTTTCCCGATCTCGAAATCCGGATGAAACTTCAGCTCTTTTTCTTCAAAAGAAATTGGGTCAGGGCTAACGACCAGGATTTGATATCCCCGCGCCCGGAGCCGGAACAGGGTCTGTAAGTCTCCCTTAAGAAGCGGGCTGATAAAGATAAGTTGAGAATGAGAAGGAAAGAGACGAGTCGGAAGATTGTCCAGCTTGTTAAAGACTTCACTCTTCCCGGGTTCAGCCTTGGTCAGGGCCTGTAGGATGCGCTCCCGCTGGACCTTGCCATATCCGGGGATAGTCCAATCCACGACACGGCCGTAGACAAGCATCCCGACGCGGTTGCCATCGCTTAAAAAGGCCTCGGCCAAGGCAGCGGTGGCTGAAACGGCATACTCAAAAAGCGACTCTTCCTTCAACCTGAAGTAGGTTCGCTGGCGCGCGTCCAGGATAAGCCCCACATCCGCAACCCGCTCCTGCTCAAACTCATTGGTAAATAACGACCTGGGATGGCGAGCCGTGGCTTTCCAGTTGATGGTGTGCGGGGGATCACCGGGCTGCGATTCCCTGACCCCGAAAAACTCCACCCCGGGACCGCCCAGGCGAGCCGGGATGAAACCGGAGTAAACCCTGGTCCGCCGCGGCCGAATCGCCACCCGCTTCGGTTTGACGGCATGAGGCAGAACCATGAGCCGGCCTTCAACCTCAAAGAACTCCTCTTTGTAGTTAAGGCCAGTATGATCACCGGCCCTGGCCCTCACCCCCTGAAACCAGTAAGACCCTCGCCTGGAATGCAAGGTATAATCCCAATCCAGAGTTTCACCGGCCTCAAGCGAGGTGAGCAGGCTGGTTGCCCCGTCAATCAGCTCAAGCGGCGCTGGGACCAGGTCTTGAAGAAAGACCTCTTCCAGACGGTGGCCTTCATTGGTGACTTGCAGTTCCACCTTAACGGGGTCGTCCTGGGAGACACGGTCGGCGCTGAAGGTCCTTGAGATCCTGAGCCAAATCCTTTCCGGGCCAAAAAGAGGACCGATTCCCAGGTAAACCAGGAAAGGCACCATCAGGGCCAGCAGTTCCCCGGCCTGGGTCAGCAGGCCCCAAAGAAAAAGCCCGTAAAGAAGGAACCCCAATAAAAAGAGCCGATTCACCCTTAAACTCCCTCAATGACCGGCACCGAAACATAGTTGAGCACGCTTTCGATGACGTCGCACGCCGCGTCAATTTTCATCCATAGGTCAGGGACCAGGATGAGGCGATGAATGAGCGCCGGGATAGCAAAGCCCTTGACGTCATCGGGGAGCACATAGTCCCGGCCTTCAAGGGCAGCGCGGGCCATGGACAGTTTGAGAAGCGCCAGGGACCCCCTGGGACTCGCCCCGACATTCACCCTCGTCTCCCGTCGCGTTTCACTCACCAGGTCCACAATGTACCGTTCAATATCCGGATCAATATAGACCTCCTCCACGGCCTGCCGCATGTCCAGGATCTGACGTCGGTTGGTTATCCGATCCAGTTCGATCTCATCTTGCTGTCGGCTCTTACGGCGTCTTAATATTTCCTGTTCCTCCTCGGACGAGGGATAGCCCACGGAAAGCTTCATAAGGAAACGGTCAAGCTGAGCCTCAGGCAGGGGAAAGGTCCCTTCATACTCAATCGGGTTTTGAGTCGCCATGACAATGAAGGGTTCAGGAAGCTTCATGGTCTCGCCCTCAAAGGTGACCTGGCCTTCCTGCATTGCCTCCAGTAAGGCTGACTGAGTCTTGGGCGAGGCCCGATTGATCTCATCGGCCAGGATAATGTTGGCAAAGACCGGCCCCTTACGAAGCTCGAAACGGTTGTGGGCCCGGTCGTAAATATAGCCGCCGGTGATATCACCCGGGAGGAGGTCCGGGGTGAACTGAATGCGTTTGAAATCCAGACCAAGGACGGTGGCGAAGCTTTTAGCAATCAGCGTCTTGGCCAGTCCGGGGTAATCTTCCAGCAGGATATGGCCGCCAGCCAGCACGGACGCCATGATCGTTTGCAAAAGGAAAGTCTTGCCAACCACGGCCCGCTCCACCTCCGCGATTATCCGGCTGCTTAAGGCGGATACATCGGTGACCTCAAACGCCATGATCAACTCCCAGCAGGTCCTCTAAAAACTCCACCACTATCTCGGGATCGAGGTCAAGGGGAGTGGTTTGAGTCTGTGATCGAAGCATCTTCCTGGTCCCTTTCCGAAAATAAGATGAATCCCAGGTCAGCCCGGCCTGGAAATAAGCCCGGATATCGGGCGGCACGTCTAAGGCGCCGGACTTTAACCGCTTTTTCATAACCTCCACCCCCAGGCGTTCACGGGAGGCCAAAATATCAATGGCCAGCTCTCCCAGATACCGCGCCAGGCGTTCCTTGGAGTAAACCCCGTGACGCGCCCGCTCAACCAGGCTGGTTAGATTCTTTATCGGCCCTGGCTGGCTCATCCTGGGTCCATGCACTTCAAGCCTGGGCAGCCGCCATCGGTTCAAACTCCTCCACGTAATAACCGCCGCCATGCCCAGGAAAAAAAACCAGAAAACATCCTGAGGCAGGCTGCTTATACTCCAAAACAGCTTTAAAAACGGTATTATAATTCCCTGACGCACAAAGTCCTTGAGCAGCAGGGCCAGGAGCACAATGATCAGCGCCAGGCAGACGGGTGAAAAAAGCCTCTTCATAACGCCCCCTCACAGGCGCGAATAATGGCCGTCAGGCAATCTATGGCTTCATGTTTCTCGGGTTCCCCGAGATTCTTGGACCCGTAGCGGACCATTTCAAAAAGCCGGGTCAGTCGCCCGATGTAAACCCCCGGAAGGCCCGCTTCCTCCAGGTAGCGCTCGAATTCCCTCGGAGTCATGGCCTGATGACGCTGTAAACCACGCCGCTCTCTCAGTACCTGTACCATCTCGAAATAGCAGCTCATCACCCCTTCGTGCAGATTAGTTCCGGCTCGCAGCCTCTTGAGCGTCTTTTGAGCTTCACGGGCCACAAGCTCAAGAGGACCCGTGCGGCGAGGCAGGCGACGCCAGAGGATCATGATGACTCCCAGTATCAGGGCGCTCAAACCGAAACTGACCGCGTAGACAAGCCAGCCGGGTGGGTTGGGGATGTATTCTTCAGCGGAGACAAAAGACAGGTCTGTTCTCGGGGCCATCAAGGCCCCATCCAGCAGGCCATGCAGCCTGTAAAGCCCCTGAGGCAAGGCATACACCAGTAATAAGACGCCCAGCACCGTCCCCAGGAACATGTATTTCTGCTGCCTTACGGTCCGGGAGCCGAGTCCGAAGACAAAAAAGATCGGTATAAGGATTCCCAAAATAAAGAAAACCGCCCTAAAAACGGCAAACAGGAATAGGCGAGGCAAAGGCGTCTCCTCTGCCTCTGATCTTTCGCCCGTCATAATAAAAGGACGACCAGGGCGAAATTCGAGGCTGGAAAGGCTGGCCGAGATGAGAATGACGGCCAGAACCGCACTGAGTAAAAGGAGTAGGATACTATACCTTTTGGGTATTAACATGCCTCATTTGATTTCTAGCTGGAATCTTTCACCAAAACCTAACTAGTGCCTGTCCGGGAATGAGGTAATTCAGTTCAGGATAAGCGTCAAATAGCAATTGTCAATCGTTTCATTTCGAATGGTCGAAATGAATTTAACTTATTTAAGTTAAA
>JAFDHD010000084.1 GCA_019308995.1 Deltaproteobacteria bacterium
CATACACAATACATAGCCTTGATAAAGCTATCTGAAAAGATAATGGTTATCAGTCTCTGAAGGTAATTCTCGCCTTAAATTGATTCCTCCCTAAAAATAAGGTCTTTTTTCCTAGAAATGAGTCCTGAACCTCATTTACTCCTTCTATCCTATTAAAGTAAATTTTTATTATGGGCATCAAGAAAAAGGAGAGGGGTTTCGGACATGATGGGTGTGGGGGCGTAGGCCCCACTCCTTTAGCGAGCCAACACTGTTGGCGAGCCTAAGTTTATATTAGAGTAACCCCGACATTTAATCAGGGGGTTACTAAATGGAAGGATACAGGAAGTCATCACATGCAACATATTGATGTGAATACCATTTTCTCTGGGTGCCTAAGTACAGATATCAAGTGTTAGTCGGAGAGGTCAAGCCTCGGCTCAAAGAAAATTTAGTGGAGTTATGCGAGTGGTTAGATGTGACGATCATAGAAGGAGCCATCGCCTCCGACCATGTCCACGTGTACCTGTCTGTTTCTCCGAAGTATTCTCCAGCGCATATGATGAAAACTCTGAAAGGTAAGAGTGCAGAATACTTGAGAAGGGATTTTCCAGAACTAAGTAAGAAATACTGGGGTATGCACCTGTGGGCACGAGGTTACTTTGTCACCACCGTAAGCATTGACCGTGAAATCATACGAAAATATGTCAAAGAACAACAAGATGGTCAAATAAGAGAAGACCAGCCTCGGCTATGGAAAGACAACAGCGAATGACATTGTCAGGAGTTGTTGTCTTCTTAAAGCCACCGACAAGGTCGGTGGTAATTTACTACAAGCGGGCTCACAGCTTCAGGTTCTGAAATACTCCGTTTACATTTTCCGGAGCTGGGGCAAGCTTCATTTTGAGCAGTCAGGATAAATGCTTACACTTCTTACTTTCTTATTATTATCTGTTGTTCTTTTTTTTATCATCCGAAAGCTCGTCCGTCAGCGCCTCATCATTCATCGACTGCGCGGAGAGCTAAAACGGCATGGTGTGCGTTTAAAGGAGGAAACAAGAAAGGAGAAGGGTGTTCTTGGTATGTTTAACTGGTTCAGAGGTTCAGAAAGGGATAAAAAATGAATAATGAAGGGAAACTGTGTCCACATAACTTTCCACTCTGGGTCGCTTTTCTGATGGGAATGGTGGTCATAATTATTGCTATTGTGGTCTTTGACTTGGTTTCTATAAGGGGCCGCATGGGGCTTGATGTCGCGAGATCAAGCTTTGATGTTACTTCAATCTACCAGGGGACAAGCAGCACTCAGGCCGGTCTTCAGCCTGCGAGCTACACCAAGGATGGCGAAGGAGAAACAGGGGCATGGCTGGGCATTGAACCGGCGGATGTCACCGAAGATATGGCCAAACAATTGGGACTCAATATTTCAGGTGGCGTACTCATCAGCAAGGTGATTGAAGGTTCACCAGCCGAAAAGGCAGGACTGCTGCAGGGAGATATTATTTATGAATTGGACCGTAGCGAGGTGGAAACTAGCGACGGACTTCGCCAACTGCTAAGCGAAAGCGAACCTGGTGAGAGGGTGCGGATCGTCCTGTTTCGCGACAGCAAACGCAAAGTGATTTATGCCAAATTAGGAGAACCCCCAGAAGGTTCGACATCATCTGTCAGGCAAATTGCCGGAGAAATCATTCCCAATGACCTGAAATGGGGTATCGTCGTCTCTGAGCTGACGGAATCGTTACGCAAGGCCTACGGCATTCCGGGTAATGAAAACGGCGTGATCGTATTGATGGTGGCACCCGGGAGCGCGGCAAATACGGCGGGAATCATTAAAGGAGATATGATCCGCCAGGTCGGTGAAACCCGGATATATGATCTGGCCGACTTTTTTGAGGCTATTGATTCCAGCGATAACCGCAGCTTCCTATTGAACATTCGCCGGCAGAACACTCAACTTTATGTCAATATTGTCGCGGTTTCGCCGTTATTGCCTGTGGGCGGCCCCGCCGGTTCAGAAGAGGATGATTCCACAGAAGAATCCGAGGGATTAAAGGGGATACCTGCGGAGATACCTCCCCAGGGTAAACCTGAGGTGTCCTCAACGCAGCAGAGCCAGGGGTTTACCACGGCACAGGAAGGCATTGGCATGAACCGCCCTTTGTATGTGCCCGGATATGATCAAACTCAGAGCGGCGAGCCTGAGGATAAAGCCACTCCGTCTCTTAAAGTCATTTCAAATACCGTGACAGGAAATTCTGATAGTGACGATGATTCTCCTGTCTGCAAGAGAATTCAGGATATGACACTCATACTTTAACCGAAACATCGTCAAGAAGAGAAGGAGTAAATATTTGGATCGTCTCAAAGAGTTTCTGGCAAGCTACGTAACAGGGGTGTTTTCGGTTCTCATCGTACTGAACGTGATAATTGTGCTGTTTAGTCTGATGGGGATCGGGTGGGATAAGATGATAAGTGTGCCGGCATATCTTATGGAAGCGTTTCAGGAACCTTCTCACTTCTTTTCTCGGTGGAACTCGACGCTTGATTCTAACAGACAGATCAAAAACGTGGCCGGTGTGATCAGCAGTTCCGACATCCAGCTCGTCTGTTCTGATGAGACTTTTGCGACAGCCGTATCCAAGGTTCGGCCGGCGGTAGTGAATATCTCATGTGAGGCCATCGGGCGTGCCACTGCAGGCTCCGGGAGCCTGCGATTTGATGATGCGGCCCAGGATTTATTGAGCCTGGGCGGCATCGGGTCAGGAATAATCGTTGACCCGGCCGGATACATTCTTACTTGCTACCACGTGGTTTCCCGGGCCTCCAACATCACCGTCACACCCTTCGGCTACGAGGTTAGGCGTTATCCTGCCCGTGTGATTGCCAAGGATGAGGCCGTCAATCTGGCCATACTTCGAATTAACCCCGCATATGAATTGCCTGTGGCGACCTTGGGAGATTCCTCCCAAATGGAAGTAGCCGACATGGTGCTGGCCATTGGGAGTCCCTTCGGGCTTGAGCAGAGCGTGACCCACGGCATTATCAGTGACAACCGTCGGGATATGCTAATCAATGGAAGGGGTTACAGTGGAATGATGCAGACGGACGTACCCATTAACCGGGGCTCCAGCGGGGGACCATTGATAAATGTCAACGGTGAAGTGGTCGGTATCAACATGGCTATCTATGCACCGACAGGAGTTTACAGCGGTGTGAGCTTTGCTCTGCCTATAAATCAGGCCAAACCGCTGATAGCGAGGATAATTAAGTAAAAAATCACTGGAAATCAGGTTATGCAATGAAAAAAATAACAATATTACTCTGGATAGTAAGCACCATAATAATGCTGGTAGTAGCAGTGTTGTTTATTATTGTGAATTCAAGCCCTGCTCATGTGGATCTGTTTTTCATCGAAGGTGATTCTGCGGTATTTATGGTTATATTAGTCTCGTTTTTATTAGGGTTCTTTTCGTGTCTTCTCTTCCTGTGGTTGAGACGGCTTCTGAGGCGTCTTAAAGAGAAGGAGCCATCTCTGATCGGCGAAATTTAAGGGAATTTAAGGTACATGGATAATGGTTGACAGGCTCAAGGGACAGACCCTGGATGATCTTTACGGACCTGAGACGGTAGAGGCAATTCAACCGGGTGAGGTTGATATCGAGCGGGTTTACTGGATACTATTTTGGGCCAACCTGGGGCTTGCTTTTTTAAAGATTACAGTGGGGGCTCTGGGATACAGTCGATTACTTATCATTGACGGGCTGAATTCCGCTGCCAATGCCATGGTGATCACAACGATTCTCTTCGGAGAACGGATGAGTCACCCAGGGACAATGAGCAAGAAATACCCCTATGGCAAGGGAAAGGCCCAGTATCTGGCCGCCTCGCTCGTCGGGATTCTCCTGGCTGCAGGGGCGTCGGTGATTCTGGCCCTGTCCGTCAAGACATTTTTTTCACCCAACAGTTTTGAGCCAACCGGAATAGGACTGGCAACAGCCTTGATTTCCGTGGGTGGAAATTTGATGTTGATTCGATTTCTGAAATACTCCGGCTTGCCCGTTGAAACGGGAAATATCAAGAAGATTGCCCGCCTGCAGACCCTCAATATAGCCGCCTCCTGTGTGGTCATCCTGGCCCTTCTTCTGGGAGGGATATTTGGGTGGTTTATTGCGGAACGAATGGGGAGCATCAGTATTTCGTTATTGGTGCTCTGGTTGAGTCTCAGGATTAAAAAAAGCGCTCTGGACGGGATAATGGATAGAAGCGCTGACAAAAGGACAAATTCCAGGATCTCAACTCTGGTAAGTTCTTTAGATGAAGTTGAGAAGGTACGGTGGATCCGCACGCGTCATGTCGGACAGAACCTTCTTGTTAACCTTTACGTAGGGCTGAAAGGCGACTGTTCGACTAGGCTGGCGGATCAGATCTCCGAACGGATTCGGGAACGCTTATCTTCAAATATGGAAAGGATCTCTCATGTTTCGGTGCACTTCTATCCGGTCTGATTTCCGATTACCCCGTCTGCTTGTGGGCCTTCTGGCAATGGGATTTGCCCTTGTGGTATGGCCTGCGGGGCCAAGACCCCTTCTTCCAACAATACTTCTGCCAGGGCGTCTTTTGGTTACCTTTCTCCCGAGGAATTGAAGGCCACGATTGATCGGGGCGAGATTTTCAATTTGGTGGATGTGCGAAGCGTTCAAGAATACATTGCCGGGCATTTGCCAGGGGCAATTTCGATTCCATACGGGCAATTGCCATACCGCTACCGGCAATTGATGGACCCCAGGACATTAACAGTGATTTACTGTCAGACCGGGTTAAACAGCATCCTCGCCGCTCAAATGCTGGCAGGTCTTGGGTTTTCCGATCTGTATAACCTTTCCGGCGGCTTTAATGGCTGGGAGTACGCGGTTGAATTGAGCAATAGGCGTCAAGTGATCTAACCGCCTGTAATCGTTATATTAAAAGAAAAGAGGAGGGAATTAATGAAACACATCATCATTGGATTTGTGGGGATTATTATAGGGCTGTGGGGGATTGCGCTGAACTGGTACCAATTCCTGGATCTCCTGTGGATATTGATACCCATAGCGGTTCTTTTTGGGGGAATCGTCGCTCTTCTGGCAGGGATAAGCAACTTCAGCAAGAACTCTCAACCTGAAGCCACTGCTGAACCGAACAAGCTTTAAGGGGAATGGAAAAATGACTAAGAGCAGTAAGAAACAACGGGAAGTTATTGAGGAAGAGAAGGGACCGAAGGATAAGATACCGCTGAGCTTTTCTCTTCAATGGCCGATGATGAAGGCGTACCAAGCGGTATCTTCTGTAGTGGACAGTTATAAAAAGATGTTCAAAATCGGTCCTGCTGATCTGAAAAGCCTGTATCTAAAAAAGTACGAGGCAGCAGACCGCCGGGGAGAGACATGGAAGTGCATTCGCTGGATGGAAAAGATTACCTCGCTCGACCCGAAAGATCCCGATGGCTTCTACCGATTGGGCATCGCTTATGAGAAGAATAAAGACATCGAAGACGCAATCAATGCCTACAGGCAAGTTATAAAAATCAAACCGGATCATGCCAAGGCCCATTACCGCACAGGAATACTTTACCTTTCCCGGCAGGAGTTCAAAAGGGGCGTCGAGCTACTGGAAAAGGCCCTGAAAATTGAGCCTGAATCTGCCGAGATAAATTTCCGGCTGGGAGTAGGCTACGACCGCATGCAGGAACATGAAAGAGCCATTTTCTATTTCTTAAAAGCACTGGAAATCAAGCCGGACTTCCTCAAGGTAAATAAGCATATGGCACTGACATATGACGTTATGGGGAAGCATAAAGAGGCGGTGGAGTGCCTGAAACGGGCCTTGGAGCTCGAAGAGATGTCTGCCTAGAGAGGGTAAGGCCATGGCAAATTTTGAAGGGATCAGTACCGAGGAACTTAAAACGTTTCTCTTCAAAAACACACAGAGGCTGAGGCTATTAAAAGGGATTTTGATCGGAGTGATTATCTTTTTAGTCGTGATCCTCATTGGACACGCAATCTATTACTATAATCGCCTCACGATCTTCAAGTACGATGTGCAAAATGCCGGGGCTAAGGTCGAAAGCGCGATTCAATACCGGGTAAATCTGGTGCCGGTATTGATTAGAAGTGTGGTTGATTTCGTTGCGCACGAGGATAATGTGTTTATCCAGGCTGTGGATGCCAGGGAACGGTCCTTGACAATGGCCGGACAGGTCTCCAAAGAGCTTCAAAAAAGTGCCGGAAGGCCGATAGAAGAAATTTTGGATAAAATCATGGCCATTGCCGAACAATATCCGGACCTCAAGGTAAGCGAATCATTTCAGCTGTTGATGAAACTGGTCGCTGACACGGAGGTGGAAATCCTGAAACAGAGGATCAACTATAATGATAAAGTGAACGTCTATTCGACTGCCAAGGCGGTGTTTCCCGGTAATATTTATTCAGTATTGTTCGGTTTTTCCACCTATAACTATTTTGAAGGAAGCCGACAGTCAGAGTGGTTGAAGTCGGTGATTCAAAAATAGCAGAAGGCTGCAGAGGGCAAGGACGATGGAGGGGATTGAGAAAAATCAGGAGGTGTACCCTCAATGTCACTGGTGCGCAGAAAACGTTGGCTGGATTGCTTTATGGGGCAACATCGGCATGTTTGTCCTAAAGCTTTTCTGCGGTATAGTTGGAAATTCCAAGGCCCTTATTGCAGATGCCGTGCATTCATTTATAGATATTCTCACCGCGACGGTTGTGTTGATCAGCCTGCGCGTCAGCAAAACCCCGCCGGACAAAGAGCACCCCTACGGTCACGGCCAGGTGGAATATATCACCACTTTATTGATCGGAATATCACTGATAATTGTGATGTTATTTATCTGTTACGACTCCCTGATGGATATCGTCCACGGGGTCACCCAGCAGCCGAAGCTGATCGCGCTCCTTGCTCTGGTCGTCTCTATCGTGGCAAACGAATTGATGTTTCGGCAATCTTATTGCTGCGGAAGCAGATTCGGGTCTCCGGCGATGATTGCAAATGCGTGGGAGAACAGGGCCGATGTCTATACATCCCTTGGAGCACTCGTGGGAGTGGTTGGGGCCCAGTTAGGGTTCCTGTTTATGGATCAGGTGGGTGCGATGCTGGTGGCGATATTGATTGCCCGGACTGGAATTGAAATGCTGCGTAACGCCTGGTACGGTATTCTGGATCGTACCCTTGAGGAAACCATTGAAAATCGGATCCGGAAGGAGGCAAACGCGGACCCTGGTGTACGGGAGGTGGCTTCCTTACAAACGAGAGCGATCGGACAGAACCTGGCAGTAGATTTGAAACTCGGGGTCTCACCGAACCTGACATTGCGTGAGGCCTCCGAGATCACCGAGCGTGTGAAGGGCGCCTTGTTAAAGAAAATAGAAAATGTAGGATTAATTGACGTCAGCCCCACCGGGCGTAAAAACGATTGAAGTGAGGGAATTGACGGAAATAAAACAGATAACCCGAAGCTGGATGTGAAAGGATAATGACAATGATAGATGATCTGAATACCGAGGCCCAGAGAATGGCAGCAAAAGAAAAGAGCCTTCTCTCTGTGAAAAGGAGTTTGAAGTGGTGGACGATCGCACTGGTTCTCCTGGTGATAGTAATCCTGGGCCTGGTTGGAGTGTCCATGTTTCGGAATCCCTTGCCCGGAGTCAAGGGTAGTAAAACAGGGTCCTCGGCGGCATATATGGGTGTGGAGATTCAGGATTTGAAGGAGTCCATTACCGATGCCCTGGACTTGAGATATAGCGGCGGAGTGGCGGTTACCAGGGTGATTCCTTCTTCCCCGGCAGCCGAGGCCGACCTTAAATCAGGAGACATCATTCTGCGTTATGATCGTTCAAAGGTGGAGAGCAGTACCGAACTACAGGAGTTGCTTGCAGCGGCCAGTCCGGGAGATGCGGTCAGGATCGTGCTGGACCGTGACGGCCAGGTAAGAACCCTCTATGTCAAACTCGGACAGCGTCCGTCTTACCTGATTCAAACCGCTTCCACTTCTACTGCCCAGACAGATCCGAGCGCGGAATGGGGTTATACCCTTTCCCCGTTAACTCCGGATCTGGTCCAGAAGTTATCACTGCCTTCTTCGATCAGGGGCGTGGCTGTTGTAGCAGTATCTCCCTCCGGACTGACAAATAGTGCAGAGGTATTGCCCGGGGACGTCATTGTTAGTGTAAACCGGCAGCCCACACCGACCCTGGCAAGTTTCTATAAGGCAATTGAAGATCAACCGTCCGTGGTTCTTAAGATTTACCGGAGCGGCCAGGAAGTGTATCTCCAGTTGCAGGCAGGGTCCGTATCGCCTCCTCTTGCCACCATAGCAGGTAGTTTAACCGAGGGCATCCCGCTTCCGAGCCTCGTGGCAGTAGCCGCCACCGGAAGCGATTTAAATGCCCAGGTGGCGACGCGGTTCGGTACCGCCCCATACTTTCTTATGGTGGACATGGCCACAAATCGGTTTATGGCCATCCCAAACAATGCCATAGCCGATGCCAGAGGATATGGCATTGCGGCTGCACAGCTCGTGGCCGCTCGGGGAGCGAAAGCAACCATTGCCGGGGCATACGGTCCCCAGGCCTATGATACGCTGAAAGCCCTCAGCATCATACTTTTTGTTGCTTCACCTGTCAAGATTTCCGATTCGCTCAGCCAGTACCGTTCAGGCCTCCTCTCCCAGGTGACCGAACCAACACTCCCCGGCTATGGCTATGCGCGGAGCATTATTACAACCGGCGGAAGCCCTTTCTCAAGTGACAGCAGCGAGGAGGATGAAGAGAGCGAGGGCTATAAGGGTATACCCTATACCGTCCCTCCCCAGGGCAAGTACGATCCTTCTCTGGACCCGGCAAACAACCCGCAGACGACCGCAGGCTCGACCCAGCGCACGGATTACTGCTACTGCCCCTATTGTAAAATTCTGGTTCCCCACCCCGCAAGTATTCCTTGCTCTGAGCTGAAGTGCCCACAGTGCGGGTACCGGCTCATGAACTGGGATTCCGGAGCTTTAGCACCCGGCTCAACCCAGCCTTCCGCCAACTATACCCAGCCACCGGTTCCAAGCCAGAATCAATTACAGGCGGCAGGAACCGGCGCCACTGTTTTGCCCGGTAGTGCCGGAACGCTGAACCTCAATCAGCAAATTGAATACTGCTATTGTCCGGTTTGTAATGTTGTTCACGAACATCCCGCAGGCGTCCCTTGTTCATCCCTTGTGTGCGCGACATGTGGAAGCCGATTGATCAGTCTTAATCCAGGCTCCAGGAATACCCAGATTTTGTCTTCTGCAGGGACAGTGGTTGGCGGGCAGCCTGCGACTATTCCTCCCATGGGACAGACATCCGCAGGCATTACTGTCGGTGGGCAGCCTGCGACCATTCCTCCCACGGGACAGACATCCGCAGGCATTACTGTCGGTGGGCAGCCTGCGACCATTCCCTCCATGGGACAGACATCCGCAGGCATTACTGTCGGTGGGCAGCCTGCGACCATTCCCCCCATGGGACAGACATCCGCAGGCATTACTGTCGGTGGGCAGCCTGCGACCATTCCCCCCATGGGACAGACATCCGCAGGCATTACTGTCGGTGGGCAGCCTGCGACTATTCTGTTGGCGGAGGACAAACGGCGGCCGCGAGCAGTTTGCCAACGGGTGTCTTGCAAGGCACTGTTGATGGGAGTTGTGTGTGTCCTAAATGCTTGACAACGGTTCCCCATGTGCGCGGCTCCGCCTGTTATACGATTCCCTGCCCAAGGTGCGGCACACTTATGGTCCGCGAGGGTGCGGTCATTAACCAGTTGGGGGCGGCAAATCAAAACATTGCCCCTAGAGCTCAGACATCCGCAGGGACTTTGTATGAAGGACAGCCTAAGACAAGTACGCTCCCGTTAACCGGAACCCAGACGCCCATTCAAGGAACACCCCAAAGGCCATCTTACGCTGGTGCTGCAAAGGGGCAAAGAGATCTGGACCCCCCCAGTGCTTCACCTACGGGACAAACTTCAGCAGGCATTCCTGTGGCTGGGCCAACCAATATTCCTTCGGGAGGGCAAGGGCAAACGCAAACGGCGCCCCGAATGGGTCAGACATCACCAGGCATTCCTGTGGCTGGGCCAACCAATATTCCTTCGGGAGGGCAAGGGCAAACGCAGACGGCGCCCCGAATGGGCCAGACATCACCAGGCATTCCTGTTGGCGGACAGCCTGCGACTAACCCTCCCATGGGACAGACATCTGCAATGCCGGTTGCCGGAGAGAACTCAGGGAATATCGTAATTGCCGCAACCGGCTCTACCATGGATGCGCAGGTAGCCCCTTTGTTTGATCGGGCCCCCTATTTTCTGATCGTGGGTTTAGGGACCTTCAGAGCAATGCCCAACCCTAACGTGCGAGATTTGACAGGAGTCGGTGTTCAATCGGCTCAGCTGGTGGTCAGTGAGGGCGTAAAGACCGTCATCACAAATGACATCGGTGTTAAGGCCCTGGAAGAGCTGGCCAAATTGCGTGTTCAGGTCTTTCCCGGGGTGACTGGAACAGCCAAACAGGCGCTGGAATGGTACCAGAATGGACGACTGACGCCCGCTTCGCTCAGTACATCGAGCGCTGAGGAAGAAGAGCATGGCCCCCCCAGCTCCAGCAAGGCCAAGGCCAAGGGAGAGTCCTCTTCAAAAACACTTTAGGTGAGCAGTATGGCGAAACCGGGTATCAAAGTATTATTACTTGTGCTTTTAATTATTGTGACTGTGGTTCAAGTGGTCTTTCTGGCTGGATACTACCTGCTGACACCTGAAGCCCGATCGGCAGTTGTGGCGGGTGGGGCAGAGCCCGGTGTTATTCAGCTTACTTCTTGCGGCACAGAGGATCTGGGAGTGGTGGCGGCCAGGGTCCGGCCTGCTGTGGTATATATAACCGGCCATCCATCAACATCAAATAGCACATCACCGCCCAGAGGCCTCATATTTTTTGCTCCGGCAACACTGACAGGCGATAGAATGGGATCCGGAATGATTTTTGACTCGAGAGGCTATATCTTGACCAACTACCATGTGATAACCAACCTGACTGATATACGGGTAAGCCTCTTTGGGGATCAGGAACATGCCTATCCGGGTGAAGTGATTGCCTCGGACCCCCAGAAGGATCTGGGGGTCATCAAAATCAACACAGGATTTTCTCTGCCTGTTGTCACCTTAGGCAACTCGGATATGATTGAAGTGACTGATGAGGTTCTTGCAATCGGTTGTCCATTTAGCATGGAACAGTCCGTAAGTCACGGGATCATCAGTGACGCGAAGCGCACAGTGACTATTGAAGGACGCAACTATGCAGACTTGATCCAGACAGATGCAGCCATCAATTCCGGTAACAGCGGGGGACCGCTGGTTAATTTGAACGGTGAGGTCATCGGGATCAATGTGGCTATTTATGCCCCTAACAGGGTCTATTGCGGGGTTGGATTCGCCATCCCTGTTAACCAGACCAAGTTGCTGCTTATGAAGGTTAAATATCTGAAAGGAGAGACTTAAGGAAATCATGCTGAGCATTATAATTGGCCTCTGCCTGTTATGCTTCGGGATTATTGGGATAACGAGAAACTGGTGGGCAGTCTTAGATTTTGTCAGGATCGTTATCCCCGTAGGACTCCTTGTCTTAGGGGTAATTTCCGTCCTGGCGGGATTGAGCGATCTGAAAAAACCATCAACAATGAAGAGGCCTTGATCTTCGTTTGAGCCAATTGAAAGGAGGAAGATGCTGTTAACAACAAATTTCCAGAAAGGAGGTGAAGTACTATGACTCTCGGAGGTATAGGGTTGTTTTTAGCCATAACTGTAGCAGTAGTCGTTATTGGCGCGAAAGTAAGAAATAACACCCAAAAACTTCAGGAGCTTGAAGAACTCATGGCTAAGGAGTAATTGATTGATTTGTGTCCGATGCTTTGACCGAACAAAGTGCCCTGGTGGTGATAGTCCATATCGGGTGAAGATATCTCTGCCCGGCTGCGAGGCGTGGTATTCGGGATACTTGATGGATAAAAAGACAGAATAAGGAGAAAAGATATTATGATAAGTTTTGGCAGTATCATCGTGTTGGCATTGGTTATAGGTGTGATCATAATTGGCGCGAAAGTAAAAAATAACACCCAAAAACTTCAGGAGCTTGAAGAACTCATGGCTAAGGAGTAATTGATTGATTTGTGTCCGATGCTTTGACCGAACAAAGTGCCTCGGTGGTGATAGTCCATATCGGGTGAAGATATCTCTGCCCGGTTGCGAGGCGTGGTATTCGGGATACTTGATGGATAAAAAGACAGAATAATGATAATAAGTTTTGGCAGTATCATCGTGTTGGCATTGGTTATAGGTGTGATCATAATTGGTGCGAAAGTAAGAAATAACGCCCAAAAACTTCAGGAGCTTAAAAGCAACCTGAGTAAGGAATAAAATTTATTAGTAAAAGGAGAAGATGTTATGGCGGGACCATATGGAGTCGCGGATGGCACAGGACCCCTTTTGTTGCATACTAGTGGCACTACAACAGGAGGAATAACAACAGGAGGCACTACAACAGGGGGAACCATAACAGGAGGAATAACAACAGCAGGGACGGTGACTTCAACAGCAACCTCCGGTTCCTCAACAGTCTCAAGCGGACTGCAACAGACCGGGCAACTCTGCGCCACCAAGCTCGGGATCGCTAATATACTACCGGGAATATCTTTCTCAAGTGCTTCAGCCGGCACTGGATTCGGAATATTGGCGGGTCTGGGTATTGTTGGGGGCGTACTCCTTACAGGCGCTGTTTTTGCCGGGGTGGGTCTGCTCAGTTACGGCATCACCAAGGCCGCAATTGAGCCGGAGTAATACTAACCCGGGCACATAAATTATTGCCTTGATTGGGTTTGAACTCGGGGAAGGGAGGAATATGCGAGAGCCCGTTGCTACCTTCCTTAACGGCTAGTTTTCATTGAATATTTTAGTGAAACATAAAGTGCTCCAAAATTATGGCAGCCCCGTATAATGCGGGATTTAGTTCCCCTGGGAGTGGATGAGTCAATGCCCACCGCCTGTACAAAGTGCAACCTCGAACCTTCAATCGAGCGTTATTGAACAATTTGAGGATATTAAACTCCGAGTTTCCATGGTCTGTGGTGAAAAGTTGTAACCGCATTTTTCGCCGGTGTGAAAGGTGGGCATTTTTTTCAATGAAAGAGGAGGTGAATGACAATGGTGGACGAAAAAAATCTTGATGATTTAGAAAAACGTGTGGATGCATTAAGCGCTCAACGCTCTGGGGGAGATGCCCCATTGAATGCGGGGAAGGATGAAAGGGCAGCAGGGGCTTCGGAAAAATCTGTGGGTACAAGAGAGAAACTGACCGGGGAACATGCGGAGATCTCGGAAGGGCCGGTGGGACTGGACATAGGAACCAGCCACATAGTAGCAGCACAAAAAAAATTCAACTACATTGAGACAATTCAAGAGCTAAATGCATTTTTCACGGTCTCCAATACAAAATTTGCCAGGGATTTTCTTCATCAAAAAGATGTGATGTATTATGAACATGGAAACCAGTTTTACATTTTCGGCTATTCTGCCGAAAGTTTTGCAAACATGTTCAATACAGAGACAAGGAGGTCCATAAAGAATGGACTAATAAGCTCAAAGGAAGAGGATAGCATAAATGTCATCAAGGCCCTAGTATATACACTCATTCAGAAACCGAAGAATTTCGGTGAGACACTGTGTTTTGTAATTCCCGGCGAACCCCTTCAAGGAACCGGTTCCGTGGTGTACCATGAGTCAATTATCAAAAGGATTCTTGGTGGTTTGGGGTATTCTCCCATATCCATTAATGAAGGGATGGCCATTGTAGTATCAGAGCTTTCAAAAGATGACTATACAGGTATAGGGATAAGCATGGGCGGCGGTATGTGCAATGTCTGCCTCTCCTTCCTCTCTTTTCCCGTAATCACCTACAGTATTCAGATGGCAGGAGATTATATCGATGAAATGGTTGGAACATCTGTGGGAGAACCAGCCACAAAGATAAAGGTGATAAAAGAGGAGGAACTGGATCTTTCCGAGGCGCCAAAGGATCGCGTAACCACAGCCCTACATATCTTTTATGATGAACTCATATACAGACTTCTTGATCTTTTCCAGCGGGTCCTTTCTTCGGCAGAGAATGTCCCGAGGATCAAGGCTCCAATCCCGATCGTTTTGACCGGTGGCACAGCCATGCCAAAAGGATGCAAGGAGAAGTTTGAGGATATGCTAAAAAAGTTCAGCCTCCCCGTGGAGATATCTGAAGTGCGTCTTGCTGAAGATCCGCTTAATACCACTGCCAAGGGGGCCTTGATAATGGCAATGACAGAGGCGGAGTAAACGGTTAAGGGGCGAATCGCAGAATGTCGAAGGGACAAGATGAGTAACGATATTCAATCGTCTAAACAAAAGAAGGTCGTCATTGTAGGGCTGCCTAATACGGGTAAGACTCAGATGTTCAACAATCTTACCGGAGAGTACAGCCTGGTTTCCAACACCCTTCTTACTACCATAAAAGTAAAGAGAATCCTTTGTCTGCTGAATGATCAGCTCTATGAAGTGATTGATACTCCCGGCCTTTATTCTATGCAAACCGAACCCTGTGCGCCGCAGATGGGGCTTAACATGAGCATCCTCGGCAGAATGGGCACAAGCGCATTTTTAATAGCCTTTACGGTGCTGACCTTTGGGGAAATTGCAGCAGGATTGATCCTGAACAGGGTCCTCAAAGAGGAGAAAATGAGTGCATTTATACAGGAACTCCCCCCGATACGGTTGCCGAACGTAAAAGCCGTGCTTGTAAAAACCTAGATTTTTAGTAAAAAGCCTGCTACGCTAAGGTGAATGTTGCAAGCAGTCCACCAAGGTAATGGAGAGTTCGGTTCTCCCCTTAACAGAGCTCGACGCAAGGCAGTCCGCACGGGTTGCCTATGTCAATGGCAGGAACGATCAACGGATTCAGAAGATGGACGTCCTCCAGATCAGGCCTGGTGCCCAAATCAGGGTGCTTCAGAAATACCCCTGCCATGTGATTGAATGCGAAGGAGGCAATATCGCGATGGACAGCGAAGTCGCTTCCTGCATATTCGTATGGAGACGACCTGAGTAGTTTCATTCGCTCAGTGAAGGCCATATTGAACCATATGGTAAGGGTAGAGGATGGAGGGGTAAATTGACACGCAGAAGAAGACAGAGCACGCAATAGGGAGGATGGAGATGAAAGAAGCACTAAACCCTGAACAAAATGAATCGAATACCTTTCATGAGGCAGTAAAGGGCGCTCATGCAACGGTCGAATATGCTGGTCTTGTTTCGTGGAGTATCATAAGCAGGAGCAGTACCGCCATAATGGATGGAACCTCAAAAATCACCGAATCTGTGGGACGCAATGTCACAGAACCTTGCTTTGCAATAAAAAAGAAAATCCGGAAAGTCTTTGGTAAAAAGATGTACGTTGATGTCAATAAGGCGTACGTTGATGTGAAGATTAAGGATATTGAAGAAACAATAAAAAGGCTTGAGCAAAAATTGGCTCTCTTAGAAAAACATGGTGTAGGGATTGCCGGTGAAGCAGAATACCAGAAAATGAAAAAAGAGTTAGATGATGAAAGGAAAGGACTTATAGATATGATCGTCGAAGAAAACAAACAGTTGAGAACATTGCTAAAGGCATGATTAGGAGAGAGGCATGGCAAATAAAAGAGTTTTATGCCTTGGGATTGACCTTGGGACCTCACGAAGTGTTGTCGCAAGTGATAATGGAATGAGGACATTTGTTTCAAGCTATGTGGGTTACCCCAAAGACGCGGTTTCGAGGAAGATGTTTGGAAAAAAGAAGGCCGTCTTTGGTGATGAGGCCCTCAGGAACCGCCTGGCCCTTGAATTGCACAGACCTTTTGATAAAGGCAAGCTCAAATATACCGAATCTCTTGAAAAAAACCCTAAAGAGTTTGAAAAATCCAAACAGATTGCAAGAGAGCTTTTAAAGCACCTTATTGATCTTGCCACAGAAGAGGAAACAGAAGAGCTGATATTCAGAGGTGTCATCGGTGCTCCAGCCCTGGCCAGTACGAAAAATAAGAAAACACTGCTTGAAATAGCAGACGGAGTGCTTGACGATGCCATGATAGTATCTGAACCGTTTGCTGTTGCTTACGGCCTCAATCTTTTTTCAAGTGCTCTCATTATAGATATTGGAGCGGGTACTGTCGATCTGTGCAGGATGGCGGGAACCGTACCAACCGAAGAGGACCAGATAACCACACTGAAGGCCGGTGATTACGTTGACCAGGTTTTCCACGGCCTTATCCAGAAAAATTACACGGATGCAAACTTCACGGTGGCTATGGTTAAGAGTTTCAAAGAAGAAAACTCATTTGTTTCAAAACAGGGGGAAAGCGTTTTCATAGAGCTTCCTGTCCAAGGCAAACCGGTAAGCTATGATGTGACAGAAGAGCTCAGGGAGGCGTGCAGGTCTATTGTCCCTGAGATAGTGGAGGGGGTCAGGAAGCTTGTTGCCGCCTTTGATCCTGAATTTCAGAGGGGGTTGAAACGAAACGTTATTCTGGCAGGCGGAGGAAGCAAGATCGTGGGGTTGCGAAAGGAAATTGAAAATTATATAAAGGAGACACTGGGATACGGCAGGGTTACAGTGGTGGAGGAACCCCTGTACGCAGGGGCAAATGGCGCCTTGCGGCTCGCCAAAGACATGCCGGATGAATATTGGGATGAAGTCACAAGTATGAAAAAGTAAAAACAAACGTAACTGCACAGGTTTACGGTTCAGAGGTTCGGCGGTTGATGATCCCATGTTAGTAATCTAATGAAATCAATAACAAAGGGAAAAACGCGAAGGGATTAACCCTGAATCCCGAGTTCATCGGGAAACCGAAAACCGTGAATCTTGAACCGTGAACCAAGACCGACCTGGTGTCCAATTTTTACGCAATATCATGTAACTAAAGGGATTTCATGCTATATAAAAACTTATTCTTACAAGGTCTGTATAACTCAGAAAGGGGAAGAAAATGGAGAAAGATTTCAGATATGAAATGCGATATATTGGAGATGCCTTTGCGGATCAAGTTGAAAATTTGTGTCTTTATGTCAAGGACTTTGTAAGGGGCATCACATTGACATATAGTATCAATGAATTAAAAAAGGAGAAGGAAAAAGTTATTAGCAGGATAGGGGAAAGGGTGGTGGCCATCAGGAATAATGAACCGGGACAAAATTTGATTTCTGATGATACGCTGGCCAGGCTTTTTCAGAAGTTTGATATTATTCAAGGCAATATCAATGCCAGTATTAAGGAGAGGAAAACAAGGCTGTATCCCAATAAAACTTGATTAAAATTTTTTCGGCTTATTTGCAAAGGCACTCTCAAATCAAAAATTAAACTGCTTAACAATTTGACGAAATCCTCATGTTTAAAATTAAGCTTCGTCTAGAAAATCTGTGGGTGAACGATTGAGCCCATTTGAGATAATAAACTGTTTTTTCATAGAAAATTATACATCAGGAGCAAATTTTTTTCAGTCTCAGATGACAAGCACCGGCCGGTTCGGCGGTGCGATGAGAATGGACCTCTAAAAAGCTCGTCGGAATTGCGCCGCCGCAAATCGGCCGGCGCTCCGGAGATAAAAATATGGTTTGACAACCCACAGATTTTTTCAAAGAACCAAAATTAAAGAGGTTACTATGATAGAAGAAAATCGAAAAATAATGATATTGAATTATGATTCGGAGGCCACAGAGAAAGTAAGAGATATATTCCCTGAAAACTGTGATGTAACTACATCCGACAGCTTAAAAGATATCTCTGAAAAGGCTGATGAGGACTTTGATATTATTATAACCGGTTATGTGGTTCCTGCAGTTTCTGGGGACAGGACATGGTCTTATCTTCAAAATATCCAGAAGGCCCTTGATGAAGCAAAATCAGCTATGCAGGGAAAAAGAGATGCTAATGAAGCACTCATGCGGGAAACACAGGAAAAGCAGGATAACATTTTAGAGATGCTTAATGATCATGTACGCGGTGTTGAGAGTGAAGTGGCCGTGCTGAAAACCAAAATGGAAAGTATGACGGAAGAGACTGAAGCGGCTCGAAAGTCTAAGGAAGAGGCAATAGAGAAGGCGGAGGCGGCTTTTAAAGAAAAGGCTGAAGCAGAGAAAAAAGCAGAAGAAGCTCTCAAGGAAAAGGCCAGGACAGAAGAAGAATTTGATAAAATTCGAGAGGATGATGTCAAAGCCATCGCTAGCCTCGAGAAAGATGTAATTACCCTGAGGGAGGAGTTAGAAAAATCCATATCCCTTGCAGAGCAGGCTTATGCGGAAAAGGGTGTTATTGAAGAGAAACTTGCAAAACTCCAGGAAAATTGGGAAAAATACATGGAAGGTCAATAATATGTTAGAAAAAGACGATAAAAATATATACGATGAAATCAATGTATTGCAGGAGTTATTCCTTTCTTCGCGCGAAAAGCTCCGCGGGTTAAAAGCAAGGCTGGATGATAAGACATCCAATTTGGAAAAGGCTTCAGCAAGACTAAAATCGGCCAACAGAGAAGCCTTCATGGCTAACAAAAAGCTCAAAGATATGCAAAATGAGATTTCTTCATTTAAGTGGAAAATCTCCAAAATGGACGACAGCCTTAATTCCATAGATGAGGAGTCAAAAAGAATAGATACTGAACTAAATGACGCTACCGTAAAGAAACGCGATATTGATGAGGAAACGGCACAAATAGAATCGGGCATGCAGCAAACCCGAAATGCGATTACTGATATCGAATCACAAAGGCAAGAGATATTATCCGCTGTTGAAAAAACTGTTGCAGACAAAGCCAGGTTGTCTGAAGAGATATCAGACATGCTGTCAAAAACCTCTATTGAAAAAGAACAGAGTAATGCAGAGTTAAATGACCTCTCTTTAGACTTTTCAAGGTATATAAGTGAACGCGATCATACGAAAGGCCTGTTTGCCAAAAGGGAAAAAGTGGTTGGCGGATTAAAAGATGAGATAGCACTTCTTGAAAAGAAATGTTCGCAAATTGAGGAAACTATTGAACTCGAAAAAAAGGTAAATATTTTGAAATCCGATATTGAAAAATTGGAGGAAGAGGCCCAAACGAGCAGCCAGAAAGCAAATGAATTACAGAGAGTGCTCTCTGATAAAGAAAAAGAATTGAACGTTCTTTCCTCCGGGAATGTTGAAAGAAAAAACTCAATTGCTTCTCTTGAAAAAGAAGTCGGGCCATATTATGAATTAGTTTTAAAGGTTCAAAGTAGAGAGAATAAACTCTCTGAGTCAGGGGTTTTGATTGAGCAGGCTGTTTCAGATATGAAAAGTTTGTTCAGTCATAACAACATGCTTTTAGAAAAACTTTGCCTTTAATGACTGTCTATTTAGGCTAAGTTCTTATATTAGGGTAGGCGTTCACAGATTCAGAGTTATCTTTCTTTCGTTGACCTTGCTCGCCTGCCTGTCACTTTCGCGACGCAGACAGGTAGGCTGGCAAGTACTTGATAAAACCTCAACTGGTAGCGCTCACGAATCAATGGTTCAGGCGTGCCCGATGGATGGCAGGTGCGTTTGCGGTAAACCCACAACCCCGAATCCTGAACTCTGAACCCGTGAACCGTTACAGATTAAGGAATATATGAAATGAAAGAAACCGCTGATAGAATGAAAGAGCTCCGAAAAAGAAAAGTCCTCAATTACGCGGGTAAGTTAAGCGCTTTTCTGACCGCGAAAAAGAAAAAGGCGATCCTTGAGGCAGACATATTAAGAAATAATAAGGAGATAGAATATATCGATTACAGAATTGAAGAAATACAAAAACAACTCGATCAAAAAAATGATGCTATCAGTGAACTTGAACCCAGGATAGCTGAATCAAAAGAAAGGCTTAATCAACTCCGGCGTGAAAAACAACCTATTGAAGATGAGTATAAAAGATTGCTGGAGATTGAAAAAAATTTAGAAGAGAAGAAGGGGGAGATAGAGGAGAAAAAATCCAGGATTGCCGACCTCACTATGGATATCCGCAAAGGCACTGAAGAGCTTAACAGGGTAAAAGACAGAAATCAGCAGGCACTGGCCCGAAAAAAAGAGATTGAGGAAGAGATTGATTCCAATAAGGCAAGAATCAGCAGTTTGGAAGAAGAAATAGGGGTGATGACTAGCACAAGGGATATGATCAGCGGAAAGCTGCCGGATTCCATTGACATCGGAGAATTTCCGGGTTTGATGGGGGATCAGGCGAATATTGAAGAATATGTTGCGGAAATCGAGGGAATAATAGAGAAGACCGGAAATGAGATAACAACACTGAAGGCCCAAATAGAGGAAAGCCATACACTGGAAAAGTCTCTTTCTTCGGAAAAAGAAAGCCTTCAAAAACGGATGTTAGATCTCGAGTCCGATTTAACGACAGATCGGGATAAGGACTCAATGATAGCCGAAGTTGACACCCTCTCTGAACAGAGGGAACGTCTCAGCCATGAGATCGAAGGCAATAGAGAAGAGATTAAGCGTCTAGGGCCTATTATAATGGACCATAAAAACAGCCTTAAAAGGGAAAGAGAGATTGAAAGCGATTACAGGGAAAGGCTCGAATATCTCAACAATAAAAAGCAGGAGATGGCTGCTTTTGAGAATATTGAAAAAGAGTTGGAAAGGCTTAAAAACAAGATTCAGCAGCTCAATGTGGATACAGGGACCAATAAAAGTATTTTGGATATAATAAACAAGATAAAAGAACATGTGGAGTCAATAAACATGTCATTGGATACTGCGGCTAAAGACTATGATACCGTATTCAATGAATTTAAACATGTTTTACTGATATCAGGACATAATATTTAAAAGGGGGAGATTATCAATGGAAAATGAAAGGGTGAAAAGACCAGGTGTGTTAGGTTTCGTAGCAAAGGCATTAAACGAAGCTGGCGGAGCGCTTGTGGATGTATTTGATCTGGGTTCCATGGCTGTTGATAAAATAGTTCCGACATTTAAAAAAGTGCCTGATTTACCCAGAAAGACAATTGAAATTGTTAAACCGAGCGAAACCGGAATTATTAAGGATAAGATCAGGAAAAAGAAGCAAAAAATAGGTGAGCTCTATCGCGAAATCGGTAAAGAGGGGGTTAAATATTCGGATATAGGCGCTGAAAGCCCTCTTGAAACAGAGCCTGTAAGAAGTTTGATTGCTGATGTCAGGGAGTATGAGAAAGAGATCGGGAGACTAAAGGGGCGTATAATTGAGTTGGAAGAAGAAAAGAAGAAAGGAGCGGTAGAAAAGGCTGAACTGGCAAAGGGCAAAGAGGAAATAGAAGAAGTTGAAGCGGAGCTTCCACCGGTCGGTAAGGCGATTAAGTCGGCCATAAAAACAGCCTTGAAATCCGGTCAACTTGAATCGGCCTCTGAGAAGACAAAATTCGAAAAGGTTGCCAATGACCTCCTTGATGACGAGATGGAGGTTAAGATATTGGCGGTTGCAGAGCTTGCGAAGATGAAAAACAAAGCTGCTGTGCCCGTGCTTGTCGAGGCAGTGGATTTCGAGGATTCAAATCTTACCTCAGAGATAATAAACGCCCTTATAGAATTAGGCGATTCCGGCGCGGTCCCTTTGTTCAAGGAAAAGGTTAAGGACCCCTATTATGGGGTGCGTGTCGCATGCCTCAGAGGACTGTACAAATTGGCAGAGGATGATGGGGAAGCGATAAAATTATTAACAAACGCCTTAAGGGACGAACACCCTGATGTAAGGAGATCCGCCATTACATTTATTGGATGGAGAGACAATGTGGATGCCGTGCCAACGCTTGTGCAATGTTTAAAGGACGAGGATAAAAAGGTGAGAAAGGCTGCATTGTCGGCGCTTGCAACTATCAGGGATGAATCATCGGTTCTTCCGCTTATCAGGGTCCTGAGGGACGAAGACCTTGATATGAGGAAAAAGGCCCTGGATGCCGTAAAGATGATTACCGGCGAAGATGTTGCTTTTGATTTGCAGGCTTCCGGGAAAGAATTGACTGAGGCAATCGATGAGCTGGCGAATTGGTGGCAGGAGAAGAGGTTTAGTGAGGTCGAAGTGGCGCCGCCTGAAGCGGAAGAAGAGGAATTTACGGAGGAAAAACTGACGAGGAAACTTAAAGCAGAGCTTATCGCCATTTGCGATGATCTTGGAATTGAAGGTGATGAAACCCTAACTAAGGCGGAGCTTATCAGGCTCATCCTTGAGAACAAGAAATCAGATTAAATACCCCGGAGACAGGGGGCATAGAAATGAACGAATCAAATCCAGGCTTTGAAAGAAAGACGCTTTTGTTAGAAGTGGAAGGTCTTGAACAGGAAAACAAGGCTTTGGCGGATCAGCTAAAGGATTTAGAGGTAAGGCTTTTTGAAAAGAAAAAGGAAGCCAATATACTTGCTGAAGGAACGGAGGGGGTAAAGGAAACTCTTATGCGGTTTACTTCCGAAGAGAATAACCTGTTGCACGAGAGGAAGTTTCTTGAGTCGGAAAAGGAAAAGCTTGTCGGTATCTATGATGGAGTTTCTGAAAGGTATGATACAAATATGTCCGTTCTTGAAGGTATGATCAAGGACACAGGGTTCATGAAGGGTGAAATTGGAGCGCTGATAATGAAAGTGGGCATGCTTGAAGGGGAAATTCCGCTAAAATTCAGGGATGCGGATAATCTGGATAAAAAGATCAAAGGGACATTCATCAGAGCATTAAATGATCTTCAAGAAAGGGTTCATGCTGTTGAAAGGAAGGCAAAGGTCCTCTATTACAAAAAGGAGATGGTATGAATGATTAATCTGAGGCGGTATTATCCGGTTGATTTGAGATCGATCGGAGTAGACAGGTCGCAGGCTGTATTGTTTATGTGAGGCTTTGACCTCGTA
>JAFDHD010000085.1 GCA_019308995.1 Deltaproteobacteria bacterium
CAGCGGCGAGGTAAAGAGAGTTC
The DNA here is from genome assembly GCA_019308995.1 of Deltaproteobacteria bacterium. Lineage (NCBI taxonomy): Bacteria > Pseudomonadati > Myxococcota > Myxococcia > Deltaproteobacteria bacterium. The sequence continues at coordinate 24 of JAFDHD010000085.1, forward strand.
ATCTCCGTGCCAAATTGCTTGAGCTGTCAGACGATGCGGAGGATTTCAGCCTCTATCTTTCCGCACTGGGCGCGGACAACGATGAATATACATATCCTCCTGACCTTTCCAAGGAATTCAAGTCGGACGAAGGGTTAATGGCCTATAATGGAGGCTATGTCGCTTATTCCGCTGGTGTCATTGATTTGGATACTTACATGGAAATCAATCATTTTCAGAACATCTGGCTGGCTGATGTGGTTTGTTATCTGCTTGAAAACAAGCCGTGTGATCTTTTTACCATGCATGCCCATGCGCCGGACTGGTTCTACCATGCCGCCATTACAGATATGGACCCCCTGACGCAGCCGGATGAGCAGAAGAGGGAAAAAGCTTGGAATGCAGAGCGCAAGATGTACCAGAGTCTGGATGAGATGATCGGCAGGATTATGGAGGCGGCCGGTAAGAATGCAATGATCATGCTGGTTTCAGACCATGGCGCCGTGGCCGATGGTCCGGCTTTTAATCCATATCTTGCCTTGGAGCCTGCGGGCCTGGTAGTTCGGGAGGAGAAAAAGGCTGAAAGTAAAGGCGAGACCGGTGGTGGATTAGTGCCGGATTACTTTTTACAGGTTGTTAATTGGGAAAAGACAAAGGCATATCCCCAGCGGGAATGCTATATTTATATCAACCTCAAAGGGCGGGATCCAGACGGAATCGTCGAGCCTGAAGAGTACGAGACTGTTCAGCAGCAGATCGTTGACGCCCTTTTATCCTACAAGGATCCGGAGAGTGGAAAGAGGCCGGTGGCCCTGGCTTTAAGCAAGAAGGATGCTCGAATCATAGGTCTTTACGGTGACCGGGTCGGAGACGTGGTCTATGCGCTTAATCCGTTTTTCGGCGCCCAGCATGGACAGCAGCTTCCCGCTTCGGAATATGGCATCGGGAATCAACGTTCCATCATGGTGATGTATGGCCCGGGATTCAAGAAAGGATATAGATTAAAAAGAACAATGTGGCTGACAGACGTGGTGCCGACTATCTGCCATGCCCTTAACTGGCCGATGCCAGAGGATGTGGAAGGCGCTGTCGTCTTCCAGGCTTTCAAGGACCCAAACTTCAAGCTCAAAGAGCTTTCCAAGCTCAAGGACGGCCTAGAGAGGATGGAAATTGCTCTGGCCAGACAGGATCGGGAGCCCTGGGACAAGCATGATTGCGCCTGATCCAGTCCGCGTCTCTGAGAAGACACAAACGCCACAAGAAGCCATGAAAAACTGTATGGCCATGACGATGATATGGACTAGTCTGGACTTAACTTGATAATCGGCTGTGCAGGTTGAGGGGTCACGGCAAGTCCTTTCCGGATGAACAAGCTAAATTCAAAAGGAGAATAAAGCCGTGACCCTCACAGCCTATTGCTGCGGTTATATGCCTATAGAATCATAGCGAAATCGTATAAATAACCGGATAAACGAGCACAAGGCTTCATAACATCATCGTCCTATTCTTTCGGCATTATCCTAAAGTGCGGGCAGTCATCTATAACCACGTCAACCAGAACCGGTTTACTGGTATTTAAAGCCTTGTCAAAAGCCGGTTTGAGTTCTTCAGGCTTCTCAACCAGGATGCCTTCCATGCCAAAGGCTTTGGCGATTTCAGAAAATTTAGGCCGAGGATAAACTGTCGCAATGCGCCGATCAGGTTTCTGGAAATCCATGACGTTTCCGAGACAGGCATTATTCATGACCACAAGGGTCAGAGGCAGTTCATACTCCATGGCCATTTCAAGGGTATAGAGGTGCATCATTAACCCACCGTCACCGCAAACACCAACGACCCTTCTATCCGGCTCGAGCATTTGCGCTGCCAAGGATGCGGGCGGGCCGTAACCGACTCCAGCCGCACCACCTGCTGCAATGAGCTGCCCCGCTCTCTTGGTCTGGAAGTGATGAGCCATCCACATCCGGTTATTACCGGCGTCAAGGACAACCGTGTCATCAACTCCGACCTGATCGTTTAACTCCTTAACCAATCTTTCCGGCGCAATGGGAACACTGTCTGAATTTAAGAAATCCTCGTTGAAAAAGCTGGCTTCAGTTTTTCTTTTCTTTAGATCTTCAATGCGCTTTGTTACGTCAAACAGAATCGGTTTGTTTTTAATTGAGTTGATTATCTCTTTCAATGCCAGCTTTAGATCAGAAGTAATACCGATTTCAATGGGGAAAGTCCATCCTGCATTGAGCGGCTCTATATCTATCTGGATGATTTTTTGTCGCTTGGGATCAATGAAATCCGGGGAGAGCATCTTTGTATTATCCGGCGCGAGGCAGGTACCGATGGCAAAAATAACATCCGCCTCAGATACCGTAGCATTGGCGACTTTTTGTCCAATCTGGCCCATGGTGCCCAAAGCGCAGTCATGGGTTTCCGCAATTGAGCTTTTACCCATATAAGTCGTGGCTACGGGCAGGCCTATAAGTTCCGCCAGTTCCTGGAGTTCTGCATATGCCTTGGCTCTGTGGACACCTGTGCCAGCAACAATGACCGGCTCTTTGGCTTCCAGTAACAGGGCAGCCGCTTTTTCTGCATCACTCGATGATATGCAGGGTGGCGAGGTCTTGAGATATCCCTCGATTGGATGGTATTTTGGGTTTGCCTCATCTGGATTGATGCTGGAAAAAGCCGCGTTCCAGTTAACCAGGACACAAGCCGGTCCGGGGCGGCCGGTGGTAGCATGTTTTATGGCCAGTTGAACCCCATGGATAAACTCTGAGGCGTTGGTGGTATAGGTAGTATACTTGGTCATGGATTTCATTATGTGGGGAAGGTTAATTGCTCCGTATTCACCAGCGGCGTTCTGATAAGGCCCAAATTGCGGGAGGGAGCTGTAATCTGAAACATCGCAGATAATCAGCATGGGTACACCAGCCAGGCAGGATTCCACAATGCCGAATCCGCCATTGGTGCCGATCCAGAGGCCTTGCCCCATCAGGACTCCGGGCTTGCCGGTTATCCGTCCATAGACGTCGGCCATACAGGCGGCGCCGCCCTCATGCCGCGCCAAAACCATACGTATCTTGTCTTTTTCATCAACCAGCCCGTCAAAGAGTGTGCCTGTTGCTCCGCCAGGCAGGCCGAAAACATGATCAATGCCTGCATCAATAAGGATTTCAGTAAAAATTGAACCCACACGTTCCATTATTTTTCCTCCTTGAAATGGTGTCTCTATGAAACGATCTGACTCTATATTACGCACCCCTGAAACACAAGAAAATTAGCCATCCTGTCATACCATGTCCTTGAGCAGGAATTTAATTTGAATTTTTCTGTCCCATAAGATACCTTCTTCCCGAATGAAAAGGTCCAGAGATAGCTTTATTCCTTAAATGCGGATCATTTTAAAGAATTCTGGCCGGGTTAAGGAGGTTGTAAAATATGGCGCTGGATGAACTGCTTCCCAAGGCGGTTAAACTATATCCACATAAAGAAGCCTTTGTTTGTGGCGATACAAGATTAAGTTACCAGGCTTTTAGCCATCGGGTGTGGCAGCTCTGTCGTGCTTTAACTGGTCTCGGCTTGAAAAAGCAGGACCGCCTGGCTATCCTCCATGAAAACTGCCATGTTTTCCTTGAAACATACTTTGCCTGCGCCCATCTGGGGCTCATCCTGGTGCCTCTCAATATAAGGCTCTCCCCAAAGGAGCTGGGCATGATCCTTCAAGACAGCCAGTCCGGTACGCTGATCGCTCAGGCAAAATTCAGAGACAAGGTTGAACATGTGGCTTCTATGATACCGGACCTTATAAAAATCATCTGGAATCAAAGGGACTTTAAAATCGTCAAATCGAAGAGTCTGGATTATGAAGTTTTACTTCAAGAACAAGGCAGCGCACCGCCGCCTGAGCTTGAAATTAACGATGCCGATGTAGCCCAGCTTTACTATACCAGCGGGACGACCGGCCGTCCCAAAGGGGTGATGCTAACCCACAAGAACGTAAAGACCCACGCCTTGGGAACCATTGCGGAACTTCACCTCACTGATAGTGACAACTGGATTCATGTAGCCCCCCTTTTTCATCTGGCCGATGCCTGGGCCACCTTTGCCATTACTTGGGCGGGTGGAAAACATATTATTGTACCTAGCTTCGACCCCTTGATGGTATTTGCGGCCATGGCAGAGGAGAAGGTCACCATTACCAATCTGATCCCGACCATGCTGAATATGATGATTAACCACCCTGACGTAAAAAACTATGATTACTCGAGTTTAAGAGTATTATTAAGCGGAGGCGCTCCCATTGCCCCGGACCTTGTTCGCAAAATCATCGAAACCTTTGATTGCGACTATATCCAGACCTATGGCATGACTGAAACAAGCCCTTATCTGACCCTGTCCATTCTTAAAGCGCGCCTTAAAGATCTGCCTTGGGAAGAACAGCTCAAGTTCAAAGCGAGCACGGGAAGGGAATTCATCGCCGTGAGCTTGAAGGTGGTTGACGAAGCAGGCCGGGAAGTGCCTCAGGACGGCCGGCATACAGGTGAAATAATTGTTAAGGGAGATATTGTGACCCCGGGATATTGGAATTTGCCAGAAGAAACGGAAAGAGCCATTCAGGGCGGGTGGCTGTACACGGGTGATCTGGCTGTGATTGATGAGGAAGGTTATGTCACCATTGTGGATCGGAAGAAAGACATAATTTTAACAGGTGGTGAAAACGTCTATTCCACAGAGGTGGAAAATGTTCTGTACATGCATCCAGACATTCTAGAGGCTGCTGTTATCGCTGTGCCTGACAGTCACTGGGGGGAGGCGGTCAAGGCCTGTGTGGTTTTAAAAGAGGGATGTCAAAGAATGGAAGAGGAAATAATTGCTTTTTGTAAGCAGCACCTGGCACATTACAAGGCGCCTAAAAGTGTGGATTTTTTGGACGCGCTGCCTTTGACGGGCACGGGCAAGATCTATAAAAAAGCCTTGAGGGATTCTTACTGGCAAGACAAAAATAAGCGGGTGAGCTAGGTTCTTTTTATTCGGTTCCACTTTTTCAGAGGGTTTTGAATGATTGACGTATTAAACTTTACTTAATGGAAGCGGTCTCTATTAAGAAGGAAGGGCGTATTTTCTACGGCTGGTTCGTGGTGGCCGTATCTTTTTTGTGCTGGTTTGCCGCCGACGCCTTTGGTTGGTACACCTTTGGTATATTCATTGGGCCTATGACCAGTGAGTTTGGCTGGACCACTATCGGGATGACTGGGGCGTTAACGCTTCGAACTGTAATAGCCGGTCTTATCGGACCCATCGTCGGGCCCCTGGCTGACACCAGGCACGGCGCCAGGGTGCTCATGTCCGTGGGGGTTCTGATCGCTGGAGGTGTGGCTCTGGCTGTCAGCCATGTCCAAACCCTGTGGCAGTTTTATTTTTTTTATGGAGTCATTGGGTCGCTGGGTATGGTCGGCTTTGGAGGCTTGGTGACCAATACCATTCTTGCTAAGTGGTTTATACGCAAGCGGGGCCGGGCCATGGGCATATCCGCCATGGGTGTCTCAACGGCCGGGCTGGTCTTTGTTCCTCTGGTGCACTATCTCATCACGAATTATGGGTGGCGGACGACACTGGTCGTACTTAGCATTATTATCTGGAGCTTGACGTTTTTTCCTATCTTACTGGTCGTTCGGCGTCGTCCCGAAGATATGGGTCTTAGACCTGACGGCGACGATCCTGAAGTTGAGAACGAAAGCTTCTCGGCGGCAGGCGTAATGTCTGCTGGTGAGCATATCTGGACTCTGAAAGAGGCCTTACGAACCAGGACATTGTGGCTGCTTCTTGTTGGATTTAATATTACCGGTCTTTCTCTCTCCGGGGTGATGATTCACTTTTTCCCTTATCTGCAAAGCAAGGGATTCTCTTCTGATATTGCGGCCAGTGCCTTGACCACGTTCGCTTTCTGCTGTCTTGTGGTTAAAATACCCTGGGGGCTGATTGCGGAAAGGGTCCATGTACGCCGCTGCATCATCGCTTCCTATAGCGGTTGTGCCATTGGCCTGGTAATCATTATTTACTCAGACAGTGTCTTTTCGGTTTTTTTGTATGCCGTGGCCTATGGGATAGCTTTAGGGGGAGACATGGTGCTGCGGGAGCTTGTCTGGGCCAACTACTATGGCCGCACCTTCCTGGGGACGATCCGCGGGGTTATTATGCCCGCCAATCTGATATCAATGGCGGGCGGCCCTCTCTTTGCGGCGTGGCTCCGTGACACGACAGGGGGCTACCAGCTTGCCTACACCTTATTCCTTATGGCTTCTATTATTGGCGTTTTTTTTATTTATTTAGCCAGACCTCCTAAGATATCACAGGTGAGATCGTTAAAAAAGGGCAGGTCAATTCAGCCGGAAAGGTGAAGTTATTTTAATATTTTTTGTGCCTTGATAACTATGCCTTTTTTCTTTATTCTTTGCATAATAAAAACACGTTACTATTTCACACTAGAGACAGCTAAAGCCTCTAAAGGCTTGACCTGCAAGCCTGCCATCCCTTGATTTGGGCAATGATACGACTTACGATATTACATGATAACTTCCTTTTTCCGAAGTTCGGCTATTTCCTGATCACCTAATCCCAACAGTTCCCCTAACACATACTGGTTGTGTTCTCCCAAAAGGGGCGCATGACCGGCAGGTAATTCAAGATCGCTTATTTTCCACGGCGGTCCCACCAGTTCCAATGCGCCAAGCTCAGGATGGTTGATTTTCACAAAGGCCTGGCGAGCCTTGAGGTGAGGGTCTGCATAAAGGTCCCGAGCCTCTCTTGATGGGGCCGCGGCCAGGCCGGCTTTACAGAATTCATTTACCATCCAATCGCGGTCTCGCTGACGTGTCCATGACTCGGTGATTTGATTCAATTCAGCCTCATTCTTCTTGCGGGATTTCATGTTCGCAAACCGGGGATCTTCTGCCAGCTCTGGCTTGTTAATGACGCGGGCCAGGGTGGTGAACTCTTTGTCAGAATGTATTTCCAGGGCCAGCCAGCGATCCACTCCCCAGCATTGGTACACATTGTGCGGGGCGTACTCAGGATGAGCGTTACCTGTGCGCTCCGGGACGACAGAGGTCATCTCATATCCGAGCAGGACCTCGCCGATGATGGAGCTTACGCCCTCACACTGGGAGTAATCAATAAATTGACCTTCACCCGTATGGTAGCGGTGATAGAGCGCTGCGACAGTGGCAAAGGCGGCCATGGTGGCGTTCATGAGATCAACGTCGCCGGGACTGCCATGACTGGGGTGGTCATCTGGATGACCCGTTATATACGTCCCTCCGCCGATGCCATGATGTATAGTGGCAAATCCGAGATATTGAGATTCAGGTCCTTCATGGCCTCTGCCTGAGGTTGAAATAACAATAATGTCAGGTCGAATCTTCCGAAGGTCCTGGTAGCCTAACCCCAGCTTCGCCATAGCACCGGGACGCAGGTTATCGAGCACGACGTCGCTCAGGGTCACCAGCCGTTTAGCAAGTTCAACACCTTCAGGCATGCGGAGGTCAAGGGTGAGGCTCTTTTTATCCCGGTTGACTGAATTAAATGACAATCCCTGGTTGGGTGGACAGGGTATGGGGGCTGGTTCGGGCAAAGGCCAGGGGAAGGTGCGGCGCATGAGATCGGTTCGCTTGTGACCTTCGATTTTAATGACTTCGGCGCCGAGGTTAGCCATAAGCATGCTTACATACGGCCCGGCCCAAACCCAGCTAAAATCAAGCACTCTAATGCCTTGGAGAGGAAGGGGGCGGTCCTTGAGGCGTATCTGAGCCTCGTCCTCGTTCCCTTTGGCTGACGATACTTGTACATCGGTGCCGAATATTAAGGGATCGTTGGATACATCTTCATTGTGCTGACCCAACAGCGGAGCTGGTCTGCTTACCCGTGGCGGCGTGCCTGACATCTTGTACGGCCAGCCGGCGTATCTGTATTTACCAACTTCCGGATGATCTACTTCGACAAAGTAGCCCCTGGCGGCATATTGCGGGTTGTTCATGACATCTTCGGCCGTGTTGACCGGCCCGATGGGGATTCCCTTTTGGGCCGCCTTATGGTGGATATCGTTCTTTTTTTGCTTTCGCATCCAGTCTTCAATCATCGGGGCGATATCCATCAAGTGGTGAATTCGATAGTGCATATCATCCCATTTGTCATCTTCAGCCCATGGCGGTTTGCCCATCAATTCTCTAAAGGCTCTAAAATGGTGATCGTCGGCCGCGCCGAGGATGACATAACCGTCGCTGGTCTCCATCCTTCCCATGGCTGGCGGTCTGTCAGGGACGCGGGACCAGGTTGTTTTATGATACCGGCTGCCAGCCACCACAGGGCTCACCATGGTCAGAATGACTTCTTGGAGAGAGATGTCCACGAGATGGCCCTTACCCGTTTTCTTGCGACCCATTAGTAGAGACACGGCGGCGAAGGCAGCGGTGATTCCGCCATGATAGCCCACCGGATAACCGCCTAGTTTGACCGGGGGGAAGTCTATGTCCACCGAGCGAGCGGGCATGAGATTACTCAAACCTCCAGCGTGGATCAGGGTCAGTTCATCCCCCTTGACATTGGCCCTCGGACCGGTGCGTCCATATGGCGTGATGGAGATATAAATCAGCCCGGGTTTCAACAGCTGCAGGTTCTCCCAGCCCAGTTCAAGCTCCTCCAAAACCTTGGGATGGTGGTTGTCAACAAGAACATCAGCCCATTTGAGAAGCCGTCGGAAGGATTCCACATCTTCAGGTCTATTCAGGTCCAGCGTTATTCCCCGTTTACTGGTATTGTTATAAAGGAAGAGAGCGCTGCGCTCCTGGTGAGGACCGCTCTCTGGGAAAGGCCCGGCCAAGCGCGCTGGATCGCCTTTGGATGGTTCTACCTTGATAACATCAGCTCCCATATCTGCAAGCAGTTTGCAGCAGTATGGGCCGGAAACCATGGTTGCAAATTCAACAACTTTTACACCAGCTAGAGCGGATTTCGTCATGAATTAGGTACCTCCACAGTTCGAATTTTACATGTTTATTCTACTTGCGCATCACACCTAGCTGGAACATTCGATAACCTAGTTTCTTGAAAAAGTCAAAAACTCCTGGTTTTTTTTCCAGGGTAATGCTGCAGCCTGGCAAAAATCACAGGTAAGTCCGGGACAAATATCAAGGTTCGGCGCTAGATATTTAGAAAAGAAAGGGCCTTCAACAGGTCTTGTCGAGCTATAGTATGATAAATATACTTGATCAATAGTCAATAACGGGGTTATTATTCAGATAATTTCATCAAAAAGTCCAATTGAGAGGAAAAGATAGTTAAAGTCTCTGTATATCCTCAGGGTCTGAATTTTATGCTTTGCAAATGAGAAATGAAAGATGACAGTATGACTAGTAAGCATTTTATAAATAAATTGGTAGAGTTGCGTCAACAGGCGGATGAGGCTCTTAAGCAAAGTGAGAGGCAATTGCGCTCAGTAGCAGACTTCACCCAAGACTGGGAAGATTGGATCGAGCCGGGTGGAAAATATGTTTATGTTTCCCCGTCGTGCGAACGGATCACAGGATATCGTCCTGATGAGTTCATTAGGAATTCCAGCCTGCTGGAATCAATCGCTCATGCCGATGATCGTGTGTCTCTTGCCAGACATGCGGCCGAGGAACTGGAAAGTCGGGATGTCTTATCCATAGACTTTCGCATTATCACCCGCAGTAATGAAGAGCGGTGGATCGCGCATATCTGTCAGCCCATTTTTGATTTGGACGGGCGCTGGCTGGGGAGGCGCGCTAACAATTGGGATGTGACCGATCGTAAACGGGTGGAGGAAGCGCTGAAACAACGGAACTATGAAATGGCCTTGCTGAATAGAGCCGGGCAGGCTCTCATTTCCGCGCTTGAGCTTGATCAGGTACTGGCCACGGTGCTGGAAGAGGTGCGCGATCTGTTGGGTGTAGTCGCCTGCATGATTTGGCTGGTTGACACAGCAACAGATGAACTCGTGTGCCGACAGGTTTCAGAGATAACCAAAAAAGAAATCCTGCATGGCTGGCGTCTGGCCTCAGGTGAAGGGCTGGCCGGCTGGGTAATTCAGAGCGGCAATAGCTTGAACGTCCCGGATGCACGAGCCGATAAACGCTATGCCAAGGAGGGCGCTAAGCTGTCCGCGTTGAACATAAAATCCATCCTCAGTATTCCACTGACTGTTAAACGGAATATAATCGGAGTGCTCCAGGTGATGGATGACACGGTTGACCGCTTCAGCACTGAAGATCAGATGCTGCTGGAATCACTGGCCACAACTGCTGTCATTGCAATTGAAAACGCCCGGCTTTACGAGCAGGCCCTTAAGGATGCCGAAACCAAGTCTGTGTTATTGCACGAGGTAAACCACCGAGTTAAGAATAATCTCTCCGCAATTATTGGGCTGCTCTATGCCGAGCGGCGTCATTCCGAGGTGAAGCAGGATACGCTTTATCAGGCCATTATGAATGACTTGATTAATCGTGTTCAAGGGTTGGCTATCGCGCATGATCTGCTTTCTAACTCTGAGTGGAGACCCTTGATTTTGAGCGAGCTGACTGAAAAGATCATCCATGCTAGCTTGCAGGCTCTCCCGGTTAATAAAAATATATCTGTGAATGTTTCCAAGTCCCCTGTGCGTGTGCCTCCTATCCAGGCCAGCAATCTAGCCATGGTCATTAATGAGATCGCAACCAATACCGTTAAATATGCCTTGCAGGAACGGGTATCAGGCAAGGTTTCCGTAAACATCGGCCAGGACGAAGATGAGGTGACGTTTGAGTTTCGAGACGATGGGCCGGGCTATCCAGAAGAAGCATTGCGGTTAGAGAGGCACAAGGTAGGATTGTACTTGTTGAAAACCATTGTAGCTAACGACCTGAAAGGAGAGTTGGCTCTTCATAACGACCAGGGCGCGGTGACAACCATTCGATTCAAGGTTATTCAACAGAAAATTTGAGGGTGAAAATGCATAAAGACACCCGAGTACTGATCGTTGATGACGAATCGCTGGTAGCTGAGATGATCGAGGGGCTGTTGGAGCAAATAGGGTATACGGTCGTGGGGAAAGCCATAAGTGGTTCTCAGGCTGTGGAAATGACTCAGGCCCTGAAGCCGGACGTTGTCTTGATGGATATTAAAATGCCTGATATAGACGGCATCGAAGCTACTCGGCGCATCTATGAATTATGTGCCACGCCGGTTGTGGTCCTGACCGCTCATGAAACTCCGGAATTGGTGGAGCGAGCCAGTGTTGCCGGTGTGGGCGCCTATATGGTTAAGCCACCCAATGCCCGTGAAATGGAGAGGGCCATCACCATTGCTATGGCCCGCTTTGATGATATGATTAAACTGCGGAGCATGGCGGGCGAACTGGTGAAGGCAAATGAACAGCTCGAGAGGTTATCCATAACCGATGGACTGACAGGCCTTTATAACCACCGACACCTGGTGAAGATGCTCGAATCTGAGTTTACACGCTCAATACGATACAATCGTAACTTGTCTTTGCTTATGATAGACATTGACCATTTCAAAAGAGTAAATGACAATTACGGGCATCCCTGTGGTGATCTTATCCTCCAGGACATTGCTCGCCTCCTTCAGAATCAGGTTCGAAGCACTGACTTGGTCGCCCGGTACGGCGGAGAGGAAATAACAGTTCTTCTGCCTGAACTGGGTATTTCTTCAACTTTAGAAGTCGCTGAAAAATTAAGGCAAGAGATCGAAAAATATCCTTTTAAGTGTGAAGGCAAATCCCTCACGGTCACAGTAAGTATCGGGGCGGCTGCGTATCGAGAAAAGAATATGCAATCATGGAAACAACTGTTGAACGCTGCAGACCAGGCCCTATACTTGGCCAAGGCAAGCGGGAGAAACAAAGTGATCGTCTATTCTGATTCTAAACAAGACGATGCGTCCCCCCGAACATTCCTTTAAAGCAGGGAAAGGTTGACAGTTTCTCCAGAAAAAGTTATAGATGAAATCTCAGAAAAACGGTTTGACCCTTTTGGGTTTCTGAAGCTGATCAATATCTAAAAAGGAGCCTTTCAAATCACCAGGACCGCTCTCATTACAGGCATCACCGGCCAGGACGGCTCATACCTGGCTGAGCTTCTTTTTAACAAAGGATATAAAGTCTATGGGTTAGTGCGCCGTCTGAGTTTGAACAACTACGAGCGAATTGCCCACATTCAGGATCAGATCGAGTTTCTACAAGGGGATCTCCTGGACCAGAACTCGCTTATTTCAGCTGTTAGGGATTCTAACCCGGATGAGGTTTACAATCTGGCTGCTATGTCCTTTGTGCCTACTTCCTGGAATCAGCCGGTCCTTACAGGGGAGTTTACCGCTTTGGGGGTAACGCGAATCCTGGAGGCTATTCGGGTTGCTTGCCCGACGGCTCGATACTACCAGGCGTCATCTTCCGAAATGTTCGGCCTGGTCCGGGAAGCGCCTCAAAACGAAGAAACCCCATTTCATCCTCGCAGCCCCTATGGAGTCGCCAAGGTTTATGGACACTGGATCACGATTAACTGCCGCGAGAGTTACGGGATGCATGCCTGTTCGGGTATTTGTTTTAACCACGAGTCTCCTCGCCGAGGCCTGGAATTCGTTACCCGAAAGGTGACCGATGGCGCAGCCAGAATTAAACTGGGCCTAATGAATGAGCTAAAGCTGGGCAACCTGGAAGCCAAGCGTGATTGGGGTTATGCCGGTGATTACGTCAAAGCGATGTGGCTGATGCTTCAGCAAGATGAGCCGCGAGATTATGTCATTGCCACAGGCCAGGCATACAGTGTCCGTGATCTTTGTGATCTGGCCTTCAGCCATTTAGACCTGGACTTTCAGGACTATGTCATTGAAGATGAGCGCTTTTTTCGTCCGGCAGAAGTACACCAGCTTCTGGGCGACGCCAGCAAGGCAAGGCAAGAACTGGGTTGGGAGCCGGAACTTTCTTTTGAGGAGATGATCAGGATGATGACAGACGCCGACCTTAAGCGGCATCAAGTTAAAAACATAAATCAATAGATATGAAGGAAGTATTAATCATAGGTATTGCCGGTGGAACTGGATCAGGGAAAACAACTGTGGCTGAGGGTATATGTGAACGATTAGGCCCAAATCATGTGGCGCTTTTGCAGCAGGACAGTTATTATAA
>JAFDHD010000086.1 GCA_019308995.1 Deltaproteobacteria bacterium
GCAGCCAGCTCAGCCCGGTATTATGAAGATGGGAAATCGGTGGGAAAGGAGACAGGCTGAACGCCATAGGCAGACCTCTTGTGCTGACGCACCCCGACAAAAAAAAGTTGTCGGGGCCACCCGCCAGACATCCTTTTGTTTGACGACCTTTATCGTTCTGGAGCGACCCTTAACGCCATAACTCAGGCATTGAAAGACAAGGGAAAAGCAAAAGAAATATATGTACTTACACTTACTATGACTCGGAAAATAAAATGAGTAAGGTGTTCTTCGGTGGTTCCCGTAAAATGGGACGCTTGAGCCAAGCGGTAAGAGAGCGTACTGATAATATCATTGCAAAGGGTTATCTCATACTGCTTGGCGATGCCAATGGTGCTGACAAGGCGATGCAAAAATATCTCTCGGAAAAAGGTTATAGAAATGTTTTAGTGTTTTGCATGGGTGATGTTTGCCGGAACAACCTGGGAAAGTGGGAAACGCGGAATGTTCTTTCGAGAAGAAACAAGAAAGATTTTAATTATTACAGCACTAAAGATGTCCTGATGAGCGATGAAGCTGATTATGGACTCATGCTGTGGGATGGAAAAAGCAAAGGGACTTTAAACAACATCTTGAATCTGTTCGCCCGCAACAAGAAAGTACTCGTTTATTTCTCTCCGACTAGGAGTTTCTATACGGTCAAGGATAAGCAAGACGTGTCGAAATTGCTCGAACAATGCGACCCGGACTCATTAAGGAAATTTGATCAAGCTTTAGGAATTGATCAGCGGATCAACTCAAGGCAACAGAAGCTAAACCTTGCCTAACAAACCCTTGAACATGGACCGGTGTTTCCGCTGGCGCTTCATAGCCGCAAGTGATCCTGGGCGTTGGCCCAAGGAGTAGGAATGAAGCGTACATGCGATCAGATCAAATTGTCATTGATTTTATTTCAAAACAGTCTCATATTAGTGCAATAAGCCGGCTTTTTTCACTCCTCAATAAAATATAATTTATTTAATCATTTCTTTATATTAAACCTTTTCCCGGTATACCGCCGTTTTACTCTCCCCCCCCATTTGAGCAGCTCACCTGACCCATGCCCGAACGTAATAAAGGCAGGGCTCCTTAGGGGAAAACCCTGCCTTTTGATACGCGAGAACTTAGTTTTTTAAAAATTCATTTAGGCCCAAGTGTTTCCATTAATGGGCTCTTTTTTTCCTTTGCCACAAGGTAAGCAAGATGATGGCAGAAAGCAGGGCCAAGACGGCCAGCGGGACGGTATGCGGGACTCCGGCCGCGGTGGTTACAAAGCAGTTGGCGCCGAACAAACTCCCTTTGCTCGCAACAAAAGTTCCATTCTCCCCATAACTGGTTCCATTCGTGTTAGTGGCGACCAGCCGGTAATGATAGACCTTGGTGAAATCCAGCCCGGCGCCATCCTCATCAATGAAAGCGGTGACTTCGTGGAACAAGGTTCCTGATCCAATGGATGTCTGCGCTGTGGTAAAGCCGTAACTGGTGGAATATCCCCACTCAAAAAAGAACGTGGTCTCTTCACCGTTCGGATTGACGGTCCCCTTCAAAGTCGCGGATTCACCGCTCACAGCGACCTCGGCCGGGCGCGTCTCCACCCAGGGACTATCTGTCTGCCGCTCGGCCCGGACTGACCCGCTGGCAATGGCGTAGAGATTACCGTCGTCAGACCCGACGTAGACCGTTCCGTCAGAACCAATGGCTGGAGAGGAGTTCACGAGGTGTCCCGTGTCGCACACCCATTTCTCGGTCCCATCAGGGTTGATGGCGTAAACCCTGCCCCATGATCCCACATAAATCGTTCCATCCGGGCCGATGGCCGGGGCGCCGTTCACAGAGCCAGGGCCACCCGCTTCATATGTCCACTGAAGCGTACCGTCCGGGTTGATGGCATAAAGCCTGTCAAAGGAGCCTAAATAAATAGTCCCGTCAGCACCCACGGCTGGAGGAGTCTCCACCGGCTTTCCTGTCTCAAAGGCCCACTTCCGGGTCCCGTCCGGGTTGACGGCGTAGAGACTGCCATCGTCTGACCCCACATAAATCGTCCCGTCAGAGGCAATAACCGGGGAGGAGCTCACCGCACCATTAGTTTCAAACGCCCACTTCTGGGTGCCGTCCGCTACCGATGACGCAAATGGAAACAACAATATTATCAGCAGGAAGGCAGCGGCCAAAAATATAAACTGATACCTGGCCTTGTTTCTCAACACTTCTCTCTCCTTTCTGTCCAACGTTACCGAGCTGGTGTCTAACTGGAAACGCCTTCCCCATATAGAGGAAGCTCATGTTTTATCCAGCCGCTAAAGGACATGCGGTTCCCAGAGTCTGGATTAAAAATCTATATAAATCCTTATCCCTTACCGGCCTCGGGTCTGAGTTCTTTAACTATCTTAAACACCTGGCGCGGTGAAATTCTTTTATCCCAAAAGTCAGGGCGACTCGTCAATATTAAAAGTTTTTCGTAAGGTTACGTTATCACAAAAATATTAAAATCTCAACTAGTTTTCCCTTGAGTGTCAATAGCAAATTAAAATGTCCGGTGTTCATAGCACATTAAATGTCCGGTTGCTTTTTTTTGGTTTCTGTTTATCATTCAATTGCACCATGTGAGGATAGGGCCACACTAGGGAGCGGCCCAAAGGCAGGCAAGGCATTATGTTGGGAAGGAGCCTAACCGGAGGATGGTGTCCCTTTTAAACAGGGCGTCGTTTCTTTGAGGATAATCCAGGTTGTAATGAAGTCCCCGGCTCTCTTTCCGTGAAAGCGCGCTTTCAATAATAAGTTCGGCCACCATGGCGATGTTCCTCAGTTCGATCAGATCGCTGGTGATGAGGAAGTTCCAGTAGTATTCGTCTATCTCTTTCTGGATATTCCTGATGCGGCTGCGCGCCCTTTGCAGGCGGCGGTTGGTGCGCACCACGCCCACGTAATTCCACATGGAACGGCGTATCTCCTCCCAGTTGTGGGAGACCACAATGGCCTCATCACTGTCTGAGGCCCAGCCCGGGTCCCATTTCGGCTCCTCAGGCCACGGCCTTTTACGTCTTGCTTCGAAGTCCCTCTGAACGGCCTGGGCAGCCCGGTCGGCCATGACCAGCGCTTCGAGGAGGGAGTTGCTGGCCAGCCTGTTGGCGCCATGCAGCCCGGTGCTGGCGACCTCACCCAGGGCGTAAAGGCAAAGGATATTGGTGCGTGCGTCTAAATCGGTCAACACGCCGCCGCAAACATAATGGGCCGCAGGCACAATCGGGATGGGCTCTCTGGTGATGTCAATCCCGAAGCTGAGGCAGGTCTGAAAGATATTGGGAAAGCGTTCAGTGATAAAGCTCTTTTCACGATGGCTGATATCTAAAAAAACACAGTCATCGCCGCTCTTCTTAAGCTCAGAGTCAACGGCCCTGGCGACCACGTCCCGCGTCGCCAGGTCTTTCATCTCGTGGTAATCGGCCATGAACTCCCGGCCTTTTGAATCAATCAGCTTCCCGCCTTCTCCCCTGACCGCTTCTGAGATTAAAAAGCTCTTGGCCAGGGGATGATAAAGACAGGTCGGATGGAACTGCACGAACTCCATATTGGCTATAACCGCGCCCGCACGGTAACCCATGGCCACCCCGTCCCCGGTGGCTATGTCCGGGTTGCTGGTATATAAATAGACCTTCCCGGCCCCGCCGGTACAGAGAACGACGACACGGGCAAAAAAGGTCTTGACCTCGTTCTGCCTGGTATCCAGGACATAGGCCCCCCAGCAGGATTCTTCAGACATCGTCTTGACGAGGCCCCGCCGGAAGAGCTTGTAATGAGTGATTAAATCTATGGCGACGTGGTGCTCGTAAAATTCAATATTCTTTTGCGCCAGGGCCTGCTCGACCAGGGCTCGTTCTACTTCCTGGCCCGTCATGTCCTCGGCATGCACGATCCGGCGTCGGGAATGACCGCCTTCCCGGCTCAGTTCAAACATGTTCTCCTGTCCAGCCTCGAGGTTGAAATTTACGCCCAGGTCCAGAAGCTCCTTGATGCGACCCGGGCCTTCACTCACCACAACCTTAACCACCTTTTCATCGCACAGGCCCGCGCCAGCGGTCAAGGTGTCTCGCATGTGAAGTTCAAGGGAATCATCTTCACCCAGGACTGAGGCTATGCCGCCCTGGGCCATATTCGTGCTGGTGTCGCTTTTTTCCTTTTTGGTTACAATATTAACGGTGCCGAACTTCGAGACCTTCAGGGCGAAGGATAGACCGGCTATGCCGCTTCCGATTACGAGAAAATCACTGATATGAGTCAAGCTAACCCCTCCCCTTGAGGCATGATTATTGACAAGCTCATGCCAAATGGCAAGAAAAATCGAGCCTCAAGGCAATGAGCCTTGCTTTGAAAACGCCGGGAAGGTATGCTAATATTATATTAGGCAGTTAAAAAGGTGAACAGATGCGCAGATTGCACACGCTTTTAACCATTACTCTGTTTCTGCTCCTGGTTCCTTATGCCGCCATGGCTCAACCCATGCCCAAGGCGGTGACGCCAGAAATAGACTTTGACTTTGGAAAGGTAAAGGCGGCCGGCCAGACACTGAAGCACGATTTTGTCATCGCCAATCACGGTCAGGCTGATCTGGTCATCGCAAGCGTTGTTCCGGGCTGAGGCTGCACTGTGGTCAAGTTTGACCGCCTGATCAAACCGGGGCAGAAAGGCCGCATCACTTTATCTTTGAGGCTCTCCAGCCGCTCCGGGCCTTTTATAAAACAAGCCGTGGTTCGAACCAACGACCCGAGAAGGCCCAAAATTACACTGCGCCTCAAGGGGATTATTGTGACCGTTCCGAAAGGGGTTCAAGGCGAGAGGCCCCGCAGCGGCCCTTCAAAAATGAGATAGCTTCAAAACGGCGCGCTGGAAATATTTTCCTTACTTGTGAAAAAGGGCCGCCGCCTTTACGGGCGGTGGCCCTTTACGTCTAGATCAAGTTCTGGTTTAAATTTTCACCGGGATGATGTGAGCCGTGATAAAGATTAAAAGTTCAACCTTTGAATCCAGGACCTCATAGTTTTTAAATAACAAGCCAATTATGGGTATGCGGTGCAGGCCCGGGACGCGGTTGGTGGTTCTGGACTTGTCGTCAATGATGATCCCGCCGATGACGACCGTCTCGCCGTCTCTGACCATCAGCTTGGTTGAGGCCTGGCGGGTGTTAATCGGCGGGTTTCTGGCGCTACGAGCGTAATCCGGGGTATCCTTGGTCACCGTGATCTGCATGGAGATGATCTTCCCGTTTTCCTCGATGTGGGGTGTCACTTCGAGCTTCAATTCCGCTTCCTTGAAGTCTATCTTGCTAGGCTCAGTCGCAGTGGCCGTGGTTTCAAAGGGAATGGACTGGCCCTGCTTGATGAAGACCTTTTCATCATTATTCGCCAGGATGCGCGGGGCGGAGATGATCCGTCCTTCACCGCTCTGCTCCATGGCATACAAATTGGCGTTCAGGTCAATGGCGGCGGTGGCGAAGGAAAGACCGAGGGCCAGACCGGTAGCCGGTGGGGCGATCAGATTAACAGCGTGATTGGTGGCGCCGAAGAGGCCGTTAGCTGTAAGAGATCCGCCTAAAGACCCTCCCATGAGCAATCCGCCCAGATTTCCTCGGGGGTCTCGCACGGTGCCGCCCCAGTTGACGCCTAAATTTTTTGAGAAGCTGGTCGAAGCCTCGACAATGCGAGCTTCAATCAGGACCTGCATGGCTACCTTATCGTTTTTACGGAAGACCTCCTGCATTACCTGGAGAACATCTTCTCTCTCTTTAAGAAAGACGTCGTTCCCGATCACCTTGATCGTCCCTTCAGGGCTTTTGAGCGGTTCGAGCATCGCTTTCATCTTTTCGACGCTGGCGTATTTGGGCGTCCATATTCTGGTGACCAGGATTTCCTTTTCTTTTTCTATCAGTTCCAGTTCAAGCTGTCGCCTTTTCCTTTCTTCGAGCAGGCGTCCGACTTCTTCGATGCGCAGGACATTACCCACGATCTCCATGCCCAGGTTCTGAGAGGCGAGAATAATGTCCAGGGCCTGGTCCCAAGGCACGTTCTTGAGTCTGAGGGTGACCTTGCCTTTGACGCGGTCCGAGATGACGACGTTCTTGCCGCTCACTTCACCGATCAGCCTGAGGATATTGTGGATATCCGCATTCTGAAAATCAAGCGAAATGAGCTTCCCGGTATAGGTGCGACCTTCAGGGGAGACAGCCGCTCGCCTGGCAGGGGCAGCGGGAGCGCCTCTGACCTCGGCCTCCGCAGCCGACGGCTCAGCCAGGATCGGCTTTTTGGCCGCCCGGGGCGGAGGCAGATAAATCTTCCTCGGAGCCACGCCCGAAGGGTCGAAGTCGAGGTGGATGATGGGTCCTTCCTGGCTCAGATGATAAGGCACGGTCTGCCGAAGTCTAATGGTCAGGCTCAGGGTCTGCCTGCCAGCCCGAGCCGGGTTGATGAAATCAACAGCGCTTTCAAAATAACTGGTGTCCAGAGGCCGGAGCAGGGTCTCGGCGATGCTTACCGGCGACAAGGATAAAATCACGGTTCTGCCTTGGTCTCGGGCTATTATCCTGGGCGTAACCGGACCGGTCGCCTTGATGCTCAACCGGGTGCCTTGTCCCTTGGCCAGGGGCTTGAAGTCAAATCCGGTAATGCGGATAAGGCCCGCGCTGGAGGGGGCGGCAGATGTTCGTTCAAAGCCGGTCGAGGTCGAGGCCTGGCGGGATGAAGGGTCTGCGGTCAGCGAGGCCTGAGAAAGGTTCTCGATGATAACGGCGAGGTTATTGTTTTCACGTATGATTTTATAATCGGGCTTCCCGGCGAGGTTAATCCTGACCCGATGCAGTGTCTTCTTGCCATCAATAGAGCATACCTCGACCTGTTTAATGGTCCCGTTGTTGACCTGGGTCTGACCCACAGCCCGAGGTGCAGCGACGGCCCCGAGATCTACAATGATGCTGGGCGGGTTATCGAGCATAAAGGTGGTGTAGGTCAAGTGTTGGTTGCCCATCAGGACCACGCGGCTGGATTTGCCAGTGTGATTGACCAGGACTCCCAGCAATGTGGGTTCAGCCTTTGCCAGGGTCGAGGCCGGGACAGCCTGATGCTCATGTGCTTTTTCTGCCATCGGGATCGGCCGGGTCGCCATCTGCGTGGCGCAGCCCACGACCAGGACCAGAAGGGCGATCACAAGCAGAGTCTGTGTGGGTCCCCTTCTCATTGTTCTTCTCCTTTAAGCGGTATAGTCACCACGCGCGTTTTTTTCTTTCCGAGGTAAGTGCGGTATTCCTCAATTACTTCAATACGACCGGGCTTAACGACTTCCTGAAGCCCGCCGCGCACGCCTGTTTCCGCTGGGTAAATTCCCAGTACTTTCCCGTCGTTTGTGCCGACATAAGTACCGGCCTTGATGATGTAACCCATGCCGGTGGAATCTTCGAGCAGGGCCCGGGCATCCTTCCCGTTGGAAATGATCGCTACCAGTTTCAGGGAGGACAGCTCCATCTTTTGAAGCGGCGTCAAAGGCTTGCCAGGTTTTTTGGCCGACGTTATTTCAGGCCCTTCAGGCGATATAATCGGAAGGAAAGGGTCATTTCTGTCCGCAGGCACGAAAACGTACTTCCTGCCTTGCTCATTCCAGATATCGAGGATCCTGCTGGACTCTTGAGGGTTGGCCAGAGCTTTCCCGGGCGCGGCCTCAGATGCGGCAGACGCCGGGGCCGGGGCGGCGGCCGCGACCTGGCTTCCAGGCCCAAAACCTAACGTCAAGCACAGCGAAAGGCAGACTGCGGCCAGAACAAAGGTCCTTCGTTTTTCAAGCGCCATAAAACGCTGACCATGGATATGTCTAGATTGACTCATTTTCTCTTGACCTTGGCCCCGCCTTTCTTCTTTGGACTTTCAAGAACGTTGTCTGGCAGCGATGTCTCAATAAATCGGTATGTGGTCCCGCTGATGGTGCTGGTCAGAATCAGGTCGCCCTCAATGATGACCGGCCTGGCCATCTTGATGGAATCCACATGAACGATCCGTGCCAACCGGCTGATTTTGTATAAGAAACTGGCTACGTTAATATAGGGGCCTTCCACGATCATGTTAAACGGAACCTTGGCCAGAAACCCCCCCCTCAAGTCCGAAGTTTTTGGCTGGACTGGTTTGAATTCATAAACGTTCAAGCCTGAATCCAGGGCACGGGCCGACACATCTTTCAGAAGCCGGTCAACCTGTTCCTCATCAGGAAGAAAACGGCGTGATATCTCGAGCTCTTTCTTCAGGCGCTCGAGTTTTGCCGGGGCCTCCCTGATCTCTTTCTGCCTCTTGGCGCTCATATTAAAGGCCAACTTTTCTTTGGCCTCCTGGATCTGTTCTTCCAGGGAATTGATGTCATTGAAAAGAGGCAGTAGAAGGAAGTATCCAAAGACCGCTACCACAACGATATACACCCCGGCGGCAATACCGAGTTTATGGGGCCGCTTCAGCTTTTCGAGCTGTTCCCAGGGGAAAGGTGGCAGCTTGATATTATTCATGTGCTTTTTCCCCCGGTCTGACTAGCCTTGGCTTCTTGTTTTTGCGACTTGTCTTCACTGAGGTAGTTGATGATGCATTTGATCTGAAACTGCTTTAACCGGTGCGGCCCGATGTTAATCTGCCTCGAATTGATCAGCTTTACATTTTCGATAAGCAAGGAATCTTCCAGGTTCTTGATATATCGAGCGATAAACTGATTATCCTTGGCAACGCCTTTAAGCGTCAGTACCGCCACCTCTTTGGTTTCAATTTTTGGTTGAGCCGCGGCCGCTTGTTTCTTCGCCTTGACCGTGGTGATGATCTTCTCTTTTACCTTGGCCTTCCGGTTCGAAGCCGCGGGTCTGGCCGGGACGGCCCTTTTTCGAGCCGGCTGGGGTGGTATGACGGGCACCGTGACCTTGATGGATTCAGTGCGCTGTACCAGCTCCGTCAGCCAGACCTCACCGCGCGGCGTTCTTTTAATGATTTCGTCCAAAAGCCTGACCGGTCCGCTGCGCTGTTTGATCAGGTCAATGATCAATGAAATCCTTTGGTCGAGGAGGGCCATGGTCTCATTCTGGATATTGAGGATTTCAATCGCCTTTTGCTGAGCTTCCCAGCGATTTATTAATTTTTCTTTCTCGACCAGGAGCTTATCCACTTCACTGACCTGGTCGAATCGATACAGCGCCATGGCTGCGACTATCCCGATTAAAACGATAATAAAGATAGAGACCTGCAGTCTGATGTTTTCTCTGCGTTTAAAGGCGCGTACTGGTAGGAGATTGATCCTGATCAAATCTCTTCTCCAAGCCTCAGGGCTAGCCCGAGACAGATGGTAACCTGGGGCGCGATGTACTCGATGTACGCTGGATCGAATTTTTTCTGATTAACCCCGATGTTCTTGAAAGGGTTGAAAAACTTAACCGGTACACCGGTCTCCTGACCCAGATATCGGTCCAATCCCTCAAACCGGCTCGAACCGCCGCTGAGGTAGATTTCAGACAGCTTTTCATCCGGATAAGTCGTCTCAAGGAACTCAAAGGCACGCCTGATTTCAGCGACCCAGTTCTCAATGGCCCGGCTGACAATGTCTGAAACCGCGTTCAGGTCCGGGGCCTCGATGCCTCCCCATTTGATCCCTTCGGCGGTGTCATAGTCCACGTCAAACTGTTCCTGGATTTCTTCTGTGATGCGGGCCCCGCCCATGGGAGCGTCACGCGTAAAGAGGGAGCTGCCTTCCTTGACGACATTAATATTCAGCTTATTGGCGCCGATGTCAATAAGGGCCACGGTGTCCTTTATATCCAGATAGTTCACAGAAAAGGCATTTTCCATGGCAAAGACATCCACATCAACGATCACGGGCACCAGCTGGCAATCATCCAGCAAATCTATGTAACTGTCAATAACATCCTTCTTCGCCGCTACCAGGATCACGTCCATCTGGTCTTCCGAGATCTCACTTTGCCCTAAAATCTCAAAGTCAACGTTCACTTCGCTAATGTCAAACGGAATGTACTGCTCAGCCTCAACCTCTATTGTCTCAGATAACTCCTCCCGGCTAGTGGTGGGCAGATTGATCTTCTTGATGATGACCGAATAACCGGAAATCGAGGTACAGATATTCTTGACCTTGTACTTCTGGAGCTTGAGGAGATTCTTGATCGTATTCACTATGACCGCTTTCTCCTCGATGTTGCCTTCCACAATAGCGTCAGGAGGCAGATTCGCCACGCCCAATGACTTGAGCGCCAAACCTGACTTGGTTGAACTCAGGAGCACGCACTTTATGGCATGCGACCCGATGTCCAGACCTAGGATAGACTTTTTTTGACCCGTAAGCGCCATGTCGAAAAATCTCTCCCGGTATCAACTATCTTTATCACTGCCGAATATCTGTTCAGCATCCACGATAGCGTATCCCAAAGCCTTCAGAATCTTACGCTTGGTCTCCATGCGGCAGTTCTTGCCCTTCTCGATGCGGTCAATTGTGAGAGGGGATACCCCAGCGTTACGGGCCAACTCGGCCTTGCTCAGAAGACGTTGTTCCCGAATTTTTTTTAAGGAGTTCTTCCCCAAATCCTCGCCCTCCTTAACACGATGAGATGTTTTTCTCAGATCGAGAATTGTCCGGTTCAAAATGTATCATTGATGTTGATTTAACCACTTTTATAATGCGTTGTCAAGTATTTTGTTTCTAATTTATTATAAATTTTAATAAATTACATTATATTGTATTTAATGTGCCCCTGAACACAAGATATAGATTGGAACCATTAAATAGTCCCTACATTTAGATGATAATGCGTATTCATGATGCATCCTGCTCGATTTTTAATTCCGGGCCGATATCTTTAATCGTGGCTGAAAAACTATTTTTTTCAAGCTCATTTTAAACCAGTTGGTTGTTTTTTCTACTTTTTTTCAGATAAAACTTCACCTAATACTTTGCTTGAGGCAAGCCTTTTAAAAAACCATCAAAACCGCAGGCCGGTCATCTCTCATGTTCGGGTAACGTTTACTTTAGACGTTTACTTTAGACGCTTTGCATGAGGTATCGTGCGACCGCCGGTTTTCTGGCTGAATAAGGTATATATGCCCGAACGACCCCGGCCCTCAAATTTATCTTTACAAAATTAAACCTTTAAAATATTATCTGATAGCCTTTCTGAGTGAGCCGGTTAAAAATACGGTTCACAAAAGCCCTGACCGACTCTTGTTGATGATTCAGGCAGCGGCCTGTAAGTAAGGGTTTTCACAAAGAAAGAAATATGAGGACTATAAAAGATAGAAACAGGTAAAAGACCAACTCGGCAGCTAAAGCCGATGCGATATCCAGGAAGGAAGGCAGAATGAAAGAGGCAAGGACCAAGAGTCTCGTTCGTGAATATCTCGAAGTTATCATCGCGGCCATTATCCTGGCCCTTTTTATCAGGACTTTCACGGTCCAGGCCTTTAAGATCCCCTCAGGATCCATGGAGCCCACACTCAAAGTCGGGGACCATATCATGGTCAACAAGTTCATCTATGGGATACGCCTGCCTGTGGTCCACAAGACCATCATCCCCATCAAGGACCCTCAGCGCGGGGATATGATCGTCTTCGTTTTCCCTCTGGATCCGAGCAAGGATTTTATCAAACGGGTGGTGGCTGTGGCCGGCGACACGGTCGAAGTGAGGGATAAAAAGCTCTATATCAACGGGAAGCAGGCCCTAGACGATCATGCTTATTATGGGCGTCTCGGAGCCGGCACAACCATGGTCAGCCCCCGCGACAATTTCGGCCCAATCACAGTGCCTGAAGGCGCTGTTTTTGTCATGGGCGACAATCGGGACCACAGTTACGATTCGAGGTTCTGGGGCCCGGTTGACCTGAAGGCGGTCAAGGGGAAGGCCTTTATCATCTACTGGTCCTGGGACTCGGCCAACTGGAGGATCAGGTGGGGGCGGCTGGGACGCCTGCTCCATTAATTTCTGGACGTAGAATCCTTATTCTGGCCTTGACTCACATTAAACCAGGATGTTAATCTGAAGATGATTGTGACTTGAATCTCGAAGGAGATCATATGTGCTGCTTTTCAAGCAGTGATGCAAACACCTCCTCATCTGCAAGGAAGGGGAGGTTTTTTTTATCCGAACTAGTTAGAGGTTAAAGGTGGCGGAGTTCAAACGAAAGGACCTCTTGGGCCTGGAAGATCTTTCCCCCGCGGAAATGACCCATATTTTAGATACGGCTGAAGTCTTCAAGGAGGTTTCAGAGAGGGAGATTAAGAAGGTCCCGACCTTGAGAGGCAAAACCATTGTCCACTTCTTTTATGAACCGAGCACCCGCACCAGAACTTCTTTTGAAATCGCAGCCAAGCGTCTCAGTGCGGACACGGTCAGCCTTTCGGCTTCCACTTCCAGCCTGGTCAAAGGTGAAACATTGATTGACACCGTGCGCAATCTGGAGGCCATGAAACCGGACGCGATTGTTATACGCCATCCAGCCAGCGGGGCGCCCCATCTCCTGGCCAGTCTGGTTGACTCGGCGGTTATAAACGCTGGCGACGGGACTCACGAGCATCCAACCCAGGCCCTGCTGGACATGCTGACCATGCGAGAGGTCAAGGGACGGCTGGAGGGGCTTCGGGTGGCCATCATTGGAGACATCGCGCACAGCCGGGTGGCCCGTTCGAACATGATCGCCTTGAAGAAGATGGGCGC
>JAFDHD010000087.1 GCA_019308995.1 Deltaproteobacteria bacterium
CATGGCGACTGGAGCGGCTGGGATATTTGAGCCCGGCTGAGTATCGTGAGCAACACTTGACCAAACTAGCCGCATGAGGCTAAACTGGTGTCCAGAAATCCGGGTGCAGTACACTCAGGCAAAATTGCTTATTGGAAAATTATAAGGAGTAAGCTATGAGTAATGGAATCACGAGTTTTTCGTTTGCCTTTGACGGGCAATTTGGCGTGGGAAGCATTAATAACATCGGGAAAACGGCCCAAAGACTGGGGATAAAAAAACCAGTAATCGTTTGCGATCCCACAATGGTGCAGCTGGGCTTTGCTCAAAAAGTAAGTGACCTTTTGGCTGAAGCAGGTATTGAAGCGGTTGTGTTCGATCAATGCGTTGAAAATCCGAGGGTGGAAGACATTTCTGCCGGCGCGGCTGTTTTTAAAGAGAATAACTGTGATGGAGTGATCGGTCTCGGCGGCGGAAGCCCCCTCGATCAGGCTAAAGTGATTCGGGTTGTGGCTAATTACGGCGGGTCTGCTCTTGATTACGATGTTCGCTCCGGCGGATTAGCCAAAATCGGTCAGGACATGGCGCCGATGATCGCAGTTCCCACTACGTCCGGCACCGGGAGCGAGGTCACGCTGGCTGCGGTTATCACTGATAGCGCGAAACATTTCAAATTTGTTGTATTTAGCCCCTATCTTAAAAACTCCATGGCCATACTCGATCCTGAATTAACCAAATCAATGCCTTCGCTGGTAACCGCGGCCACTGGGTTTGACGTCATCGTCCATGCCATTGAGTCATACGTGGTGGACGGGTACAACCCCATTGCGGATTCACTCAACCGCACCTGCTTTGAACTGGTGGGCCAGAGCTTGAAAAAAGCCGTCACCGAGGGCCAGGACCTGGAAGCCAGGTCGGACATGATGATGGCCTCGATGCTAGCTGGCATGGCCTTTACCTTAACCGGACTGGGAGCGGTTCACGCGTTGGCGCACCCCTTGGGCGGGATTTTTGGTATCGCCCATGGCACGGCCAATTCCCTGATGCTGCCGCATGTCATGAGATTCAATGCCAGTGTGGCTGAAAGCCGATATATCGAAGCGGCCGGTCTGATAGGTTTTAAAGTGGCTTCAGCCGACGGCGCTGCCGAAGCCATGTTAGGCCTGGCTAAGGATGTCGGCCTGCCGGTCAGGCTCTCAGAAGCCGGTGTAACCGAAGATGAGCTTCCCCAGTTAGCCACAGACGCCTTTAATGATGTCTCTCTGGGCCGGAATCCCGTGAAGTGCAGTGAGGCCGACCTGCTGGAGCTATACAAAAAGGCCATGTGATCATCGCTTTCATGAGGAAGAAAATAAATTTTTTTATTTTGCGATAATTAAAAGAGGTAGATAGGAGGAAAGGAATGGGTGAAATTTTAGAACTGGCTGAAGCCATGTGGAAAGGTGAAACAAACACCTACGCTCACCATCCCATGAGACCGCCCTGGGGCCTGGATCAGATCGCCGATGACACCTGGTTCTACAAGGGTTTTTCCAATACCATTATCAGAGAGACGAATGACGGTCTGGTTATTGTTGATCCAAGCGGTTTTATGGATAGCCAGTTCAAGTTCGACGCGATTCGCTCCGTAACCGCTCAGCGGCTGCATACGGCCATATATACCCACGGCCACGTTGATCACGTTTTTGGGGTCTCGCATTATGCAGAGGAGGCCAGGTCCAAGGGTTGGGCCATGCCGCAGGTTATTGCGCATGAAGGTGTACCGGCCCGCTTTCAACGCTACCGCGAAACAGGCGGTTACAATGCCATCATAAATAGCCGCCAGTTTGCGGGCGGCGCGAGGGAAGTCACCTTTCCCGTTGATTTTTACTATCCCGATATCACCTACAAGGACAACCTGACAATTCGTGTCGGCGGAGTCACCGTCCTTTTAAGACATTCACGCGGTGAAACCGACGACCACACCTGGGGTTTTTATCCGGATACCCGCGTCCTCTGCACCGGAGACCTCTTCTTCTGGTGCATACCCAACGCAGGCAACCCGCAAAAAGTCCAGCGCTACTGTATGGAATGGGCCGTTGCTTTTCGCGAAATGGCGGCCCTGAAGCCCGAGGTTCTGGCGCCAGGGCATGGATGGCCCATTATGGGGGCAAAGCGTGTCCAACAGGCCCTGGATGACAGCGCCACTTTTCTTGAATCTCTTCACGAGCAGACGATAAACCTGATGAATCAAGGCGCGTCATTAGATACCATTATTCATACGGTCAAGGCCCCGGAGGAACTGCTCAAGAGGCCCTATCTTCAGCCTGTCTATGATGAGCCGGAATTTATCGTGCGCAACATCTGGCGTTTGTACGGCGGTTGGTATGATGGCACGCCCTCACATCTGAAACCTGCCTCTGAACAGGAACAAGCCGAGGAAATCGCCAGGCTTGCAGGGGGAGCTGATAAACTGGCAGCCAGGGCTAAAGAGCTTTCAGAAGCAGGTAACTTTCGCCTGGCCTGCCACCTGGCCGACTGGGCTTACCTTGCCGCTCAGGAGGACTCAGAAGTTCGCAAAACAGTCCAGCAGATTTACACCGCTCGGGCGGAAGCTGAACCCTCAACCATGGCCATGGGAATTTATTTAGCCAAGGCCCGGGAGATGACAGAAACGCAGGAGGATGAAGGAGAAGTAAGAGAAGCAGGAGTGCTTCAGGCCCAGAATGAGCGGGGCCAGAGAGGTCCCCGCAGTTAAACCGATCACTATTTTAAGCGCAGAAAGCTCTGCTCCGCGCTTTAGAGGGAGGAATATTAAGCCCTGAATAATTAAAGTTTGGTTTCTTTCCGTTCGATGTTTATGAAGCTGATTAAAATTCATCCAGTAATTATAAGCCTTCGAGCAAACGGGCCGCATCCTGCCTTATTTTTTTCAGGTCTTCTTCATTAGGGCGGCCGCGAAGATCACCGAGTCGGCCTTTGGTACTGCGTTCTTCCGAACCGTGAAATTCACCTGGCACATACCATTCATCCAGAATAGTAAAACCCAGATGCTCAAAAAATTGACCGGCATGCTTGCCTGCAGGGATGGCCTCATTGATTCCGGTATGGGGCCCGGAAAAGGTCATAAAAATGAGGGTGTTTTTACCCGGAACTTTGGGTGCGCCAAGTTTCACACGCCCTTGCTTGCTATATTCGCTGAACTTGTTCTTTAAAAAGGCATCCATCGGCTCAGGCGGATGCCATTGATAGGAGGGGAAACCGATGCACAGGAGGTCATAATCATAATAATTGATATCTTCCGCCGCTTCGGGCTTCATAATTACCACGTCCGCGCCGGTTGATTCCAGGCCTTGTTTAATAGCATAGGCCACCTTCTCCGTATTTTTGGTTTTCGACCAGTAGATGATCGCACATTTTTTCATGAGGGCTCCTCTCCCACTTCTCTTCTTACGGCTTCCTGAATTCATATGCTTAGGACACTCAACCTGCAAATATTAGACTCTTACTTGATTTCACCTCTGGTTCGCGCCATGAAGTCCTTCACCGGCCTGGCCTGACCTTCTGAAGCCAATCAGGTCCGGAGCTAGAGCCCGATGTCCGGCCGCTTAAATAATGGGAATCATTTTACGATAGAGGTCATGATTAATGAGGCCGTTACTATCAATTTTTCTGCTTTATTATTTCAACCAGCTTTGGCATGATTTCCCCGGATGGCCCGTGAAGGCTGATCTTGCAGAAGGGCGTGAGCTCGCTTTCATAGAGATTAACTTCAATGACAGGGTGCCCCTGCCTCATAATCTGCTGCGGGAAAGCGGCGGCCGGATAGACGGTGGCTGAAGTGCCGATGACGAGCATGCAATCACATCTTGAAGATTCTTCCTGGCACCTCTGCAAGACATCAGGGGGTATGGGTTCACCAAAAGCGACTCCATCGCTCTTGATGATTCCACCGCATTTCGGACACTTGGGCGGCAGGGCCTCAAGGGATATTTCTTCCCTTTTATACCTCGTATTACAGTCGAGGCATCTAAGCAAGGTGTAGTTCCCATGAATTTCCAAGACATTGGAGCTTCCCGCGGCCTTGTGAAGGTTATCCACGTTCTGGGTAATGAGGGCCTTTAAAATGTCCATCTTTTCGAGATCAGCCAAGGCAATGTGTCCTGGATTCGGGGCTGATTTTTCAAGCGCCTTTCTCAGTTCAACCATGGGTCCGGTCGGATTCAGCCTTTCTTCCCAGGACTTTTTAGGGTCAGCTAAAAAACGTTGAAAGCCATCCATCGGCGGTTCCCCATGCTTTGTCCAGAGGCCTCCCGGACCGCGAAAGGGAGGGATGCCGCTTTCAACGCTCATGCCTGCACCGGTCAGCGCCACGACATATCCAGCCTGTAGTATGGTTTCCTGAGCCTCAACCAATTTTTCTCTGTCTAATTCCTTGGTCTGATCCATTTTTTCACTCCGTAATTTTTAAGGCAGATAAAATTTTTAAAATACTTCCTTTCCTCCTACCAAGGACTAACCCTTGTACCTGACCTAACAATCTATGGATCCTAACAAATAGAGAGCTTAAATTTATATGGATTTTGAAAACTCTTCTTCAATTGCCTGCTCAGAGAGTCTTATTGCTTCTTTATGGATACATTCAGAGGTTGCGTTGCTCGCCAACAGAATGAACTTTACGCTATGATAGCGCATGAAAAAATAATTAGCAACAAAGTGCCATTGACACTATTAAAAAAAGCATAATAACTGTGATACCAGCCGATTTTTCCTAATTGAATAAAGATGAATTAACAGTATGCGCCAATTCTCCCTTGACAAAAGCATGCCAGGTTTTACTTGAAATTCTACCCATTTTCGTCCATCAATACGGCAGCATTTTTTTAAGTCATTATGGAATGAATTTTAAGCTGTCAGAAGCAAAGCTGGTATTTAGCAGTCATTGTTGTATAATCTCAGGCAAAATTATGAGGCGATTGACGCTACTTTTTATATTCCTGCCTTCGACACGGCCAAGCACGCTAAGCTAAAAATTTTGTTGGCATCGAAAAGCGCTTTGTCTACAAGCTAAACAAGTACTGTATCGGTTTTATCCTTTATTCCTCGGCTAGACGCTTCAAAAGAATCTCGACAACCTTCTCCCCATGGCTTTCCTGCAGGAAATGGCCTGCACCTTCAATCTCGTCAAACGTGGCCTGAGGAAAAGTGGACGCCCACTGCCTGCCCCACTCGGTAGTGAATACGTCATCTCTGGGGCCCCAGATGAAGTGAACCGGTTTGGTCCATTTATTAAGGGCATCGAAGCATAGAGTCTGGATAACCGCATTGCCTCGATCCGGACGGGCAAAGGGGAGAGACCGAGGAAATTGTCTTGGTCCGGCCTTGGTGGCATCTCCATCGAACGGCGCATCATAGGCTTTCACTATGGCGTCATCCACCTCACGACCGATAATTCTGTTATAGTAGTTGAAAAAAATTTGACCAGTTATCTGGTTTTCCGCCAACATGTTACCGGGTTGCCAGTAGTGATTCCAGTTGACAAGCGCCTGAGTGTATTGATACTCGGCGTGGTGGAGCCAGGTGTTCATGATCACAAGACGGCTGAACCGATCAGGCATGTCTACGGCTTGGCGCAGACCGATCGGGCCGCCCCAATCCTGACAGAAAACCGTAATGTCGGTTAGGTCGAGATGTTGGATCAGGTCGGTTATTGACCGGCAGTGGCGTTCAATGCTGTACCAATCATCATCAATGACCTTATCGCTCTTGCCAAAACCGATGCAATCAGGAGCAATACATCGGTAGCCCGCATCTACAAGAGGTGGAATCATGCGCCGATATAGATAACTCCAGGTTGGCATTCCATGCATACAGAGCATAACTGAGGCTTCTTTTGGGCCTTCGTCAACATAATGCATCCGTATACCCTGCCAATCGAACCAATTGGGTTCGAACGGGTACAACTCTAAGTCCTTAAATTTTTCATCTGGGGTTCGGATCACTTCCGGCATAACTGATCCTCCTTAAATAACAAATAATATAACGATTGGCCTTAACTTAAACCGTCTGTAAAGTCGGGACTTTCCTCTCAGGGATCTCAATAGATAATTCTTCATAAAAACTCGAATTTTAATTCCCTAAGTGGCTTTACTTTTTTCCAATTTTTTTCGTAGATAATCAAAGCCAGGGGTTAGCTTGGCCTTGATACCTCTGGCCAGAAGGGTCTTCACGGGCATACCCATGTTTAAACGTCCACCGGCTTTGAATAGGTTGGCGCTAACTTCAAATATTAATGAACCTGGCAGGCCGATGGCGATCTCGTAATCGAACACACCTGAAAATGTCCGGTCCCCTGTCCCGGGAATAACAATCTGCGGTACCTGGGTTAAAAAAGGAATCAAACCGCCCTTCATGCATGATTCCCCAAAACCCCAATAGGAGGAAGTCGGGAAATTCCGGCCGTCGTAAACCAAGGCCTGGATGATGTGTGTTATTTGCTCTCCGTTGCCATAAATCAGAACCGTATCAGGAACAACGATAGATTTGGGCAAAGGGGAAACAATGAAGCCCGTATATTCTTTCCTTAAATCCGCATTTTCCCCGAACAATCCCCGTGTGAAATTCTGCAGCCGCTTTTCTGCTTCCTCGTCTCGGTGCCAGCCCTGCCGGACCTGACTCTCGAAGCGATCCTCTTCGGAGATGTCTTCCCAACCGTGAGAGGCTGTGGAGGGGACACAGAAGTTGTCGTCGCCGGTCATGGCCACGTTCCAACCCCAACGGCGGGCGTAAGTGAAACCCTGGCACAAGGACCACTCCTCCCCCCGGGCCGAGGGCCGCATGATCTTGTCGTCCGGTATTTCAGAAACATCCTTGATGTACTTAATAGCCACCGGCATACTTGCCAGGTGGAGCCTGTCATAGAGCGTTTGCCCAGCTTGTTGGTAATCGTTCAAATTTGACATAATAATCCTCCAAATTGAATTGTCTTGAAAATCAACCTGCTGCCTGTCAGTTCTAAGCTAACACGTTTTTCACAAACTCTTTGGCTTTAGCCACGTCTTCTTCGTTGGGATGTCCGGTCATCTGTTTGACCATGCCTTCCCACTGCTCGTCAGTTAAATTCTGCCTCTTCTTTACCATCTCATGTAAAGATTCAGTCAAAGCCCCTTGGCAGTCGAAAGAGCCCTTGTATTCAATACCTTTTTCCTGGCAGGCGGTGGTTATAGGTTCTGTATATTTATCCAGGGCCTGTTCCGGATAGGCTGGGGCGAAATGGGTAATGAAACCGGCCATTTTTTGGCTTGAACCTGCTTGAATGCCGCTTAAAAATTCTTTAATCGGTCCGGCCAGATTACTGGCGTGGATCGGCGAGCCGATAAAGATGAAATCACATCCAGCCAGATCACCGGCACTGACATCTTCAAGTTTTTTCAGCTCGGCCTCATTAGCCTGGGATGCTTCCTCGTAGATGGCCGTGGCGATCTTTTCCGTATTTCCGGTCTGGCTAAAATAAGTAACTAAAACTTTCATGATGTAACCTCCTTTTTAAAGTTTGCTAATTACGTCGGCCCAGTCGTCCCGAAGGCGACCGGGCGAGAGAATCAGAATCCCAGGATTAGGGACGCGCCCAGGAAAACCAGTCCCGGCACGGCGAAAAACACAAATCCAAGTCCGGCCGCTCTTTGCTGGTGCTCCTTAATCGATCCGATCAGAACATCAAAGCTGAAGGCAAACGAGGCTGCCCCGAGCACGAACAAAACCCACACATACCAGACCGGAGAAGGCGCCTTGAAAAAAATGACAGCGCCCAGAACACCGATAATAATCCCCAGTATAAAATTGACCATTTCGTCCTTCCTTTCAGCATGTTTTCAGGTGTTCTCTTGAACACTTTACTCCTTTGCCAGGGCCGCTCCTTTCTGCGGCATCTCCCACCAGTCCTTTCTTTCATCAGGCGCGGCCAGCCCATATCCAAACAGGTCGTCGAACCAGGCATAGTACCTGGAGAGAGAAGGCAGCTTGGCCGAAAGCGGCCTTATTATTTTATGCAGCGCGGTCTCATCCAGCTTGTTCCAGGGACAGGAGGCCAAACAGACTCCACAGTAGGACCCTTTGGAGGAGGTGTATGCGCTGCATTTTTCACAGTCTTCATAGTACACCCTTTTTCCGGTTGATGAATAAGGGCCCATAGGCTCCCAGGACGGATCGTCGTCACTACTGATGGCTCCAACCGGGCAGGCACGTGCGCATTTTTTGCAGCCCCGACAAAACTCCTGAAGCCCGAAATCAATGGGCTTGTCAAGGGCCAGGGGCAGGTCGGTCAGGATCATGGCAAACCTGATCCCGCCTCCGAAATAGGGTGATATGACGCGGTTGGTGCGGCCCATCTCACCCATACCGGCCATGATGGCGAAGGGTACGGGATTTATGTTGAAAAATTGAATGTCAACGGCCTTGTAACCGATACCGCGGATAAAATTCATCAGCTTTTCCTCGGCCATGTGGGCTTCTTCATACCCGGTGCGGTCCGCCGCGCTGCCCAGTGCGCCAGGCGCGTTAGCTGCGGCCATGAGCGGAACACGCCCCGCGACCAGGATGATGTACTTAAAAGCCTCGGGTATCAGCACCTTGCCTTCCATAAACGAAGGCAGCTCCACGTCAGAACTGATCTCAACGCCGGGACGGACCCAAGTCAGGTCCAGGGCCGTAAAGCCGATCTGGGCGGCGCTGAGGTGTCTGGCCGCCTTTTCGATCATGTATGAGGCCTCGATCTCGCTGCCTTGCCAGGGTTCCGTGCCCAGATCCTCGGGGTTGTGCACCTGACCACTTATAAGCTCCCGGATTTGCCGCCATTCGTTGATGATCCCACCGTCGATACTGATGCCTGCTTGAAAAAAAGTCTGAGAGGCGGAAACCATGGAAACATCGGGCAGGGTGAATCCGGGCGCCTGCTTTTTGATGTTGGCGATAATGCTCGGCCTCTGGCCAGCAGAGGCTTCCGGATTCTGCAGTCTGCGTATGATGGCCATCTGAATCATGTGGGTAGTGGGCTTTTCGATTTTTGAGGTATCAACCTCCACCGTAATCCTGTCTGTGGACTTGACCCACCAGGGATAGCGTTTTTTCTGGTCCCGGTAGACAAAGCCCTCCGGGATTTTTCCGGGCTCTCCAAAACCGTGCTCTGAAGTCGTGCTCTTTTCTTCGGTCATGTTTCCCCTTGTCTAAAAATCGTGTGCATCAGCAAACATTCAACCATCCGGTCGCTGTAAGCGATCTATAAAGCAGGTTAAAGCAAGCATTACTGCGCAACCCGTGTTCTGTCATGCTTCAGAGGTGCAGCCGTTGGAATCATCCAAGTCCGGCCTTAAGGCCGGCGATCATCTTGTCCCGCATGTCCATGCTGTTCTTGGACGGCTCTTTGAAACCGGGTTTGCAGCGATCAACACAGGTTCCACAAGCAATGCCTGTGAGAAGCCCTAATATGAGATTGACCATGATATAACCCCCTTTCCTGGCAGAGCAGGTCAGGTTGCCGCGATGAAATCGTTCATGATCCGGGCAAGTTCTGGACCATATTGTTCCTGAATAAAATGCACCCCATCGGAAAATTCAGTGTGCGGCTGCCCTTTGGCCCCTGGCACATATTTCTGAAATATCTTATCAGCCCAGCCAAGAATTGGGTCACTCTTTCCAAAGGCTGTTAAAAACGGTTTCTCCCAACGATCGAAAACCTCCCAGGCTTCTGTAAAGTATCTGAGCGTATCAGCATCTTCAGGTCCCCTAGGCGCTAACAACGGGAAAATCAATGCTCCAGCTTGGTAGGTGGCATCAGGAAAAGGGGCGTCATATGCAGCTCTTTCTGCGTCCGATAACTTAAGCCATAATCCCTCAATCTTAAGGTCCGGAATTTCATTGGTCATGATTTTACTCACTTCCAGAGACTCTTGTTTCTCAATCCAGTTCTGCCAGCGTGTAAAAGCCTCTGGATCATCAGAGCCAGTGTCCCGCGCCTCTACCATTCTCTCAAAATGACGCGGATCAGGCAGAGCTCCATTTGAAATCATGATTCTGTCAACCCGGTTTTCTTCAAGTGCGCAAATAGTCAACCCGATCAAACTCCCCCAATCCTGACCGAAAAAGGTGATACTCCGTAGATCAAGTTGCAAGAGCCAGGAGCGCATCCATTCCAAGTGACGAGGAAAAGTGTAGTCAGTTTTTTTCGTTGGTTTGTCTGATTTTCCAAATCCGATCATATCGGGTGCAAGCACGCGATGCCCCGCGCTAACAAGTACTGGAATCATCTTTCGGTAAAGGAAAGACCAGGTCGGTTCACCGTGGAACAGCACAACTGGCGCAGCATCGCTAGGCCCCTCATCTATATAGTGAATCCGGAGTTGACCTCCTTCTGAATCAGGGACTTCAAGATAATTGGCCTTAAAAGAAAAATCAGGTAAATTACTAAAACGATCATCAGGGGTTCTTAAAATTTCCATGGGATCATGCTCCTTTCCGCTAATTTTTTAAATTAAAACAAGGCTGCTAACCTTGGCTGGAAAAACTGGCGACAACGGCCCCCATCAAGGCTTTTTGATCTTTAGGCGGCTCCTCAAATCCGGGTTTGCTCACCATCTTGATGGCTTCATTCGGACACCCGGTGGCACAAACGGCACAACCGAAACACCTGTTCAGGTCCACTTGAGGCAAATCGTCATCACCCATAGTTAGCGCCTCAACCGGACAGCGGTCGATGCAGGTTTCGCAAGCTGCGCAAAGGTCTGGATCAAATCGCGGTTCAAACCCGGAGTTTAGCATTGCTGACGGTTTTGGCTGTTTCAAGGTTAATTTAATGGCATAACAGTGCCAACGATCGCAATTGCAGAGGTAACTAATTTCATCGGTTACGTTTTGAGTTTGATGTACCAGACCGGCCTCTTCGCACTCATCCAGAAGTTGAAGGCCTTCTGCCTGGGTCATTTTCCTGGCCCCCAGGCAATTGATGCCAAAGTCGGCGTTACGACCAAAGAACATGCACGTATCCAAAGGCATCCCATGAGTGTCTTCACCGCGCAATAGAGCCGCATGCCGGCAATAGCATCTACCAACCGCAATGGTGTCATTTTTTTCAATGTAGGATTTAACCTGGTCGTAAGTATGGATCTTATTCCCCACTTCAACAGTTTTATCAACCGTAATAACTCGCATAGTTGGAAAGGGCATGGTTATGGGTGACTTGGCTTCCCAGGCTTCTTTATACTCATAGATATACTTGGCCAGTTCTTTATCGCGGTCGGTGGTGGTTCCACGATAAAAAACAAATTCAAATATCCCGGGCACGAACGGCACTGCCCTGAAGACCCGGGCGCCGTCCTTTAAATGGGAATGACAAAGCCCTTTGTCAGCCATACTCTTGAGTGTGGTGGCCATTTCCGCCTCATCCTTGCCCATTTGACTGGCCATTTCTGCGGCAGTGAAGATTCTTTTAGGCATGGCATTGTTGATTTCGGCTTCTTCCGGGGTAAACAACGCTTTCACCACTCTATAGAATTCAGGAATGTCCATGCCTCCAAATACCGCGCCTCTTTTGTTCATAACGTCAATCATGTCTTTATAAACTTGATCACTCATTTTGAATCCTCCTCGAACGTTTAATATAAATTTTTATGTTACTGACGTTTGAAGCTGTCATCCTGCTCAAGTTCCCCTCAAAATACCAAGTGTTATCATCGTTTTTCTCCTTCTCGCTAGCGACGGCTCCGGTTGGAATCAATGCCACTAATTGGTCTTTTATACTTCCACCAATCGTTCATCGCGGGATCATCTTTGCCGATGAGGCCATAGCCGAAAAAATCGTCCATCAGTCGTAGCAGGGCGCCAGCCTGGGGAGTGCGAGACGCCATGATGTGTGCGATGTCATGCAAGGCCGTCTTATCCTGTTTCGTCCAGGGGCAAGACATCAGACAATTTGTGCACCTTTCGCTAATTTGATATTCAAGGCACTTCCGTGAATTATCCCACCATACTTTCTTGCCACGAAAATGCCAGGGCTGTTCACCTTCCCATTCCCAGGTCGGCTCGTCCTCCATACTGAGCGCACCGGAAGGGCAAGCTTCCGCGCACTTCTTGCAGTGCCTGCAGAATTCCTGGAGTCCGAAATCAATGGGTTTATCCAACGCGAGGGGCAGGTCCGTGATGATGGCAAATAAGCGGATAGCGCCTCCATAGATAGGTGAGATCAAACGATTCATGCGACCGATCTCCCCTAAACCTGAGGCCACAGTCCAAGGAACAGGATTGATGGAAGGAATAAATTCAGCGCCATATCCGAGACAGGTCAAAAAGTTGATGACGCGGGTCATAGAGAGCCAGGCGTGCTCGAAACCTAATCTGTCAGCAGCAGCACCGATGGCGGAGGGAGAACGCATTCCTGAAGGATACGGAACCAGCACGTGGCCGGTAACGACATATTTGAAACGTTCCGGATAGAGCAGCGATTTATCTTGGGTTGGTGTAATCCGATCCACGTTCGAATCAAAGACTACATTCGGGGGAAGCCAGTTTTCATTCACCGATGTGAAGCCTATTTGTGCTGCGCCAAGGAATATGCCTGCCGCTTCGACCATGTCAGAAGCTTCTTCAGGAGTCCCTTCCCAGGGTATGACATCGAAATCATCCGGGCTCACGCACATCTTGCTACGGGAGAGATTCACTAGTTCCAT
>JAFDHD010000088.1 GCA_019308995.1 Deltaproteobacteria bacterium
ATTGCTCTAAATCGGTATTGTAGGGGCGGGGTTTATCCCCGCCCGTATTTTTACATTGCTTCGTCGCTAAAGCTCCAATGACAATTCGTTAGTAAATGTTTGATCGCAACCTGGCATTAAAAATAAAGGGCGGATTCCTTACTTCATGAATCCACCCCGGCGGCTTGAAGATTAAAAAAGGCGGTTCCCTAAGAGCCGCCTTCTCAGAATGCGAAAATACAGTTGGTTACTTTATGGAGTCCTTTAATCCCTTGCCAGGTTTGAACTTCACGACCTTTCGGGCCTTGATGTTGATGGTCTCGCCCGTCTGGGGATTGCGGCCTTTACGTCTCTTCCTCTTGGCGACTTCGAAGGTCCCAAACCCGGTCAGGGTCAGCTTGCCTTCCTTCTTAAGGGTTTTAGTGACGTTGGTCACAAATGAATTGAGAGACCTTTCGGCGTCGGCCTTGGTCAGTTTGGTGTCCGCTGCGATCTTTGCTACTAAGTCTGCCTTGGTCATTTTCTCCCCCTTAAATTAGCAATTTTAATGGTGTCATTTTGACTGGAAAACCCCTAACTCCCCTCTCTCGCTTCGTTAGTCTTTGTAAGTAATACCACCTGGCCCATCAACCGGACAGCAGCCTGACAAACTCCCTATCCCTTCATTCATGTCGGATATTAACGCCCAAAATCCAACTGTATCTCTGGGTTGCCTGATCTTGAAGAGAGAAACTTAACCTCAAATAACGCTATTTGATTTATACTAAGATAGCTACCCTAACATGATTATTTTTCCCAGGCAAGAAAAAAAATCGAAATATTGAAAAAAAATAGAATGTTGGAAAAGAGGGCCCGCATGGCTCTAAGACGGAGAGCAAACCCATCATCAAGTTGACAATAGGTTTGAAATATTATAAAAATCAGACATCAAGATTGACAGACAGACCGAAAAGCGGCGCCGGTTCCCAAAAGACGCCGGCTGGCGCTATGATATTTATAGCACTTTATGCCCTTAAGAAAGGGGAGTTTCATTGAAAGAGCGCGTTCTCAATATCCTGACTGAAAGTATAGATGTCAAAAGGCAGGCCCGGAAAAAGGCTGATCTCGTTGTCGAGGCGGCGGAGATGATCGCCTCCGCTTTTACAGCAGGCAATAAGCTGCTGATATTCGGCAATGGAGGTTCGGCCGCCGACGCCCAGCATATTGCCGCCGAGTTTGTTAACCGCTTCATCATCGAACGGCCGCCGCTGCCTGCGGTGGCCCTGACCACAGACACCTCAATTCTGACCAGCATCGGTAACGACTACGGTTTCGATGACGTCTTTTCCAAACAGATCAAGGCCATTGGACAGGCGGGCGACGTCGCCTGGGGAATCTCCACCAGCGGCAAATCGCCCAATGTGCTCAAGGCCTTCCAGGCGTCTCAGGAAAAACAGATCAAGACCATCGCCATGACCGGCGCCGGCGGGGCGGAGGCCAAGATTGTGGCCGACCTGCTTCTGGATGTTGACTCCACGGCCACGCCGCGCATCCAGGAAATGCATATCACCTGGGGACACATCATCTGCGAGCTGGTGGACTACATCCTCTTCCAGAAGCCGGGGGAGCAGGAGGAAGAGCGGTGAAAAAATTTCCCCCTCTTGAATTAAAAGAGATAAAGACCTATTCTTTAAAAGAGAGGGCCAGCAAGGTCTCTGTCGAGGATTTCGGGAGTCCCTGGCGCCGGGAAGGGAGCCTGACCGATTTTTTTGACCGCCTGCCGCGGATTCTGGCTGCAAGCGATTTCAGGGAGGTGGTGGACCGGCTCGCCAAAGCGGTCAGGGCTGAACGAACGGTCATCCTCGCCATGGGAGGCCATCCGATTAAGGTCGGCCTGGGACCGGTTATAATTGACCTGATCGAACGAGGCGTCATCTCTCTCCTGGCGGTCAACGGCTCGGTCATGATCCATGACACTGAAGTGGCGCTGGTCGGGGCAACCTCGGAAGACGTCGCCGCGACCATCACCCAGGGGGCCTTTGGGATGGTCAGGGAGACGACGGAGCTGATTAACGCCGCGGCGCTTGAGGCGGTTCAAAACAATCTGGGGCTGGGCCAAGCCCTGGGTCTGAAACTGGCTGGTGGTGATTATCCCTATGAGGATAAAAGCGTTTTCGCGGCCGCTGCAAGACTGAATGTGCCCGTGACCGTGCATGTCGCCCTGGGGACGGATATCGTGCACATTCATCCCCAGACCGACGGGGCCAGCCTGGGCCAGGCCAGCCTGACCGATTTCCGTCTGTTTTGCCAGGCCGTGGCGACCTTAGCGGGCGGTGTTTTCATTAACCTGGGCTCCGCGGTTATCATGCCCGAAGTTTTTCTCAAGGCCGTGAGCCTCGCCCGGAACCTGGGCCAAAGTTTGAAAGACCTGACCACGGTCAATATGGACTTCATGCGGCACTACCGCCCCCAGGTCAATGTGGTCGAACGGCCCACGGCCGACGGCGGACAGGGATTTAACCTCATCGGTCACCACGAACTGATGTTCCCCCTGCTGGCCGCGGCCTTGATCGAAAGGCTCGGTTAATACCAGGGGATAAAGATGGAGATCGTCATCGAAGCGGGTCATTTGGAAGTTGAAGCCGAACTCTTTGACACGGCCACAGCCAGGGCGATTTTTGAGGCCCTCCCTTTGGAGGCCGCGGCCCACACCTGGGGAGATGAGGTCTATTTCGAGATTCCCGTTACCGCGGAGCTGGATGAAACGGCCCGGGAAGTGGTCCAGATCGGAGACCTGGGCTACTGGCCCACGGGCAAGGCTATGTGTATCTTTTTCGGTCCGACCCCGATTAGCAGTCCCGGGGAAATCAAGCCGGCCTCGGCGGTCAACATCATCGGACAAGTCCGGGGTGAGGCCGCGGTTTTTAAAGAGGTTCAGGCCGGAGCCAGAATCAAGGTCGGCCGGGCGTGAAAGTTAATTTAGAAAAAAGGTGACCTTTATGCCGATTTATGAGTATCACTGTCAAAAATGCAATCAAACCTTTGAGAAGCTCATTCTTTCGTCCTCAGAAGAGATTGTCTGCCCCAAGTGCCATGACCGGAAGGTTGAAAAACTGATGTCAGGGTTCAGCTTTAAAAGCGGCGAAAATTTCAGCAGTTCCGGCGGTTCTTCCTGCTCGGGATGCTCTAGCACCAATTGCAGCAGCTGCAACTAAAGGTCTTTTCAAGAGACAGTGGTCTCTGCCTTAAGAACGATGAGACAGACACGGAGCGGGCCCTGTATAATCAGCGCCCGCTTTTAATTCATAAGAATCCAAGGCAAAAAGTTTGAACCTGGCAAGCATAAAAATCGCCACGCGTGGAAGCGCCCTGGCGCTGGTCCAGGCCAACTGGGTCAAGTCCAGGCTTGAAAGTCAGTACCCCGATCTTGCTGTTGAGCTGGAGATCATCAAGACCAGGGGCGACAGGATTCTGGACGTTTCCCTGGCCAAGATCGGAGGCAAGGGCCTGTTCGTCAAGGAGATCGAGGAGGCGTTGATGGACGGTCGGGCCGACCTGGCCGTTCACAGCATGAAGGACGTCCCCACCGAACTGCCCGCCCCGCTGGTCATGGCGGCCGTGACCGCGCGCGAGGATTTTCGCGACGTCCTGATCACGCGGCAGCAGGTCGGTCTTGATGATTTGCCTCGCCATGCCAGGATAGGCACCTCAAGCTTGAGGCGTCAGGCTCAACTGCTTCACCTGCGGCCGGACCTGACCATGGCGCCTTTAAGAGGCAACGTGGAAACCCGGCTTAAAAAACTCGAATCGGAAAACCTGGACGCGGTCATCCTGGCCGCGGCCGGATTGATACGGATGAACCTGATCCACCGGATCACGCAGTTCCTGGAACCGGACTTCATGCTGCCAGCCGTCGGCCAGGGCGCGCTCGGCCTGGAGGTCAGGGCCCGGGACGAAGCGCTCAGGCAAAGAATTTCGTTCTTAAACCATGAGCCGACCGCGGTTTGTGTCAAGGCGGAGCGGGCGTTTCTCAGGAGGCTAGAGGGAGGCTGCCAGGTTCCTGTTGCGGCCCTGGGTCTTTTTGAGGGAAAATGGATGCGTTTGACCGGCCTGGTGGCCGATGCGGAAGGACGGCGTTATTTCCGGCATGCTTTGACCGCTGAAGTCAGTGAGGCCGAGTCTTTAGGCCAAAGGCTGGCGCAAGCGCTCCTGGATCGCGGGGCCGGTGAAATTCTGGCCGAGGCGCTGCCGTTATCACAAGATCGGAAGACCACATGAATGAAAGAACCGGGGGGAAAGGCAAGGTCTATCTCGTGGGCGCCGGTCCGGGAGACCCCGGCCTGATCACCCTCAAGGCCCTGGAATGCCTCCGCCAGGCCGATGTGGTTGTTTATGATTTTCTGGCCAGCCCGGCCCTGCTGCGCCATGTCCCCCCTGAGGCCGAACTTGTTTATGCAGGCAAAAAGGGCGCCCAGCATACCCTGAACCAGGAGGAGATCAATCAACTCATTGTGACCCGGGCGAATGAAGGCAGAACCGTGGTCCGTCTCAAAGGGGGAGACCCTTTCATTTTCGGCCGCGGCGGTGAGGAAGCCGAGGAGCTGGCCAGGGCCGGGGTGTCTTTTGAAGTCGTGCCCGGCGTGACTTCTGCCATTGCCGCGCCCGCCTATGCGGGCATTCCCCTGACCCATCGTAAATACGCTTCCAGCGTCGGCTTCGTCACCGGGCATGAGGACCCCTCCAAACCGGAATCCGCATTGGACTGGGACCGGATCGCGTCCGGGTTGGACACCCTGGTCTTTTTGATGGGGGTGCGCAACCTGCCCGTCATCACGGCGCAGCTGATTCAGGCGGGCCGCGATGCGGCCACCCCGGCGGCCCTCATCCGCTGGGGGGCCACACCGGATCAGGCGACCCTCGAAGGCACGCTGGCGGATATCGCTTCGCGGGCCGAAGCCCAGGGGCTTAAACCGCCGGCCGTTCTGGTGGTGGGCGAGGTTGTCCGGCTGCGCTCCAAACTGAACTGGTTTGAAACCCTTCCTCTTTTTGGCCGCACGATCATGGTCACGAGGACCAGGAGGCAGGCGAGCGTTCTTACAGGCGCGCTTTCGGGCCTCGGGGCCAAGGTCATGGAGTGCCCCTTGATTCGCCTCGTCCCGCCAGACGATTGGGGGCCGGTTGACAAGGCGATTGATGATCTAACCGAGTTTGACTGGCTGATCCTGACCAGCCCCAACGGG
Organism: Deltaproteobacteria bacterium; assembly: GCA_019308995.1. Lineage (NCBI taxonomy): Bacteria > Pseudomonadati > Myxococcota > Myxococcia > Deltaproteobacteria bacterium. The sequence goes on from JAFDHD010000088.1 coordinate 5,199, forward strand.
GTGGAGTTTCTCTTCAGACGCCTTTTCGAGCGGGGAAAGGACGCCCGCAGCCTGGCGCCGGTGAGACTGGCCGTTATCGGTCCGGCTACGGCTGAAAAGCTGGGGTCTTACGGCCTGCGGGCCGATCTCGTGCCTGAGGAGTATGTGGCTGAAGGTCTGGCCAAGGCCCTCATCTCGGTGGGAATATCCGGCCAGAAGGTTCTTCTGGCCCGCGCCGCCCAAGCCCGGGCCGCGCTGGCTGAGGAGCTTTTCGCGGCCCGCGCTTCGGTGCGGGAGGTGACTCTCTACCAGACCCTGCCGCCGGAAGACATGCCTCCAGAGGCCCGGCTCGCCTTGGAGCGGGAAGACCTGGACGTGGTCGCCTTTACCAGTTCTTCCACCGTGACCAACCTTGTTGAGCTTCTGGGCGACCGGACCCCAGGGCTTTTATCCAGGGTCAGGGCGGCCTGTATCGGCCCCATCACCGCCCGGACAGCGCGGGAGGCCGGCCTGAACGTGGTCGCCGAGGCCAAAGAATACACCGTCCGCGGCCTGGTGGCCGCCATCAAAGATTACTGCCACCGATCCGCCTGAGCCTTAAGTTTTAAGGTCAAGGGCGTTGAGTTTGAGTTCAGTTTATGACTTATATGCCCGGAAAATCTCCTTAACTTTTTTTATCGGTCAGCCTGAAAGATGAGCCAAAAGTCCCTGATTGATTCCAGCCGGTCCCGTGAAAAAACACGGGCCATTGATTACCGGTCCGAGCTGAATGCGGCGCAGTATGAGGCCGTGACTACCATTGAAGGGCCGGTCCTGGTGGTGGCCGGGGCAGGTTCGGGCAAAACGCGCGCCCTTGTCTTTCGGGTGGCCTTTCTGGTCGAGCAAGGCGTTACTCCCGAATCCATCCTCCTGCTGACATTCACGCGCAAGGCGGCCGCCGAGATGCTGCGCCGCGCCACAGAACTGGTCGGCCCCGGGTGCGCCCGGGTCTCGGGCGGGACTTTTCACGCCCTGGCGCACGAGCTTTTGCGGGTCTGGGCCGGGCGTGTGGGATTTCCGGCCGACTTCGGCATTATGGACCGGGGGGACATGGAGGAACTGCTTGGCCAGTTGCGGAAGCAGGCCGGTCTGGCGGGAAAAGACAAGCGTTTCCCTCATCGAGGCACCTTGGCCAACATCGTCAGTAAAGCCGCGAATAAGGTCATGGATATCTCGGAACTGCTTGAAAACGAATACGCTCACCTCCTGCGCTTTGCAAAGAAGATTAAGGCCCTGGCCCGGGATTACACCATCTATAAACAAGAAAACGCTTTGCTCGATCTGGATGACCTGCTGCTGCTTTTTCATAAATTACTGACTCAAGATTCAGAGGCCCAGGAGAAGATCGCCTCCCGCTACCAGTACATCATGGTTGATGAATTTCAGGACACCAACCCCATCCAGGCCGAGATTGTCCATCTGCTTGGCCGAGGTCACCAGAACGTCATGACGGTCGGTGACGAGGCCCAATCCATCTACTCCTTTCGTGGCGCCAGCTTCAAGAATATCATGGACTTCCCGAGGAGATTTCCTGAGGCCAGGATCATTCACCTCGAAGAGAACTACCGCAGCCGCCAGCCGATTCTGGACCTGACCAATCACATCATCTCCCGGGCGCGGGAGAGATACGAGAAGAAACTTTTTACCAGGCGAGCAGGCGGAGAGCTGCCCCGGATAATACCCCTGTCCTCTGAAAAGGAGCAGTCCCTTTTCATCTGTCACAAGATTCGGGAGCTCGTTGACTCCGGCCAGCAGCCGGACAGTATCGCGGTCCTGTTTCGCGCGGCCCGCCACTCCTTCGGCCTGGAGGTGGAACTGCTGCTCCATGACATTGATTTCGTGAAATACGGCGGCCGCAGGTTTTTAGAAAAAGCCCACGTCAAGGACCTCCTGTCGCTGCTCAGGGTGGTCAGCAGCCCCGGGGACCGCGTCAGCCTGAACCGGGTTCTGCTGCAGCAAGAAGGGGTTGGCTCCAAGACCGGGGCCAAGATCGTGGACTGGGTAGAGGGAAGGCGTGAGCGGCTGGTAAGCCTGGACCAGTATCCGGGTTCGGCGCGCCTCCAGAAGTCCCTGTCTGGTCTGGCCTCTCTTTTTAAGGACATCGGGGCGAGGGGGGTCGTTCTCAAGGAACGGATATCGCGGGCCTGGGATTTTTATCGGCCCTTTATGGAATATAAATTCCCTGACGACTACCCTGACCGGATTAACGATATCGAGGAGTTTCTGCGCCTGGCTGAAGGTTACGGCAGCCTGAACCGTTTGCTGGGCGACATGGCCTTGGAGCCGCCTGACGCCAGCCTGTCCCGGCCCCGCTCCGGAAACCCAAGCCACCGTCTGGTGCTTTCCACGGTTCATTCGGCCAAGGGATTGGAATGGCATACAGTCTTCATCATCTGGGCCACCCAGGGTCGTTTCCCGCCGCCTTTTATCAAGCGCACCGTGGAAGAGCTGGAAGAGGAGCGGCGGCTGATGTACGTCGCGGCCACCAGGGCCAAAGAAAACCTTTATTTTCTCTGTCCCCTGGAAGAGCAAAGCGGCGAAGGCCTGTTCAGGCCGGGCCTGTCTCCGTTTCTGGCCGATGTTCCGCCGAACCTCGCGGCCATCGGTCTGGAGAGGATGGAGGTTCGTGTCAGCAAAGCAGGTCCGCCAAAGCCTTTGGTTCAGCCGCCTCCGGGAGGGTTTGCCTTGAATGAGCGCGTCAGGCATCGGGTCTTCGGCTTCGGACGGGTGGTGCGCCTCATTTCCAAGCAGAAGATTCAGGTGGACTTCGACCACTTTGGCGTCAAGACCCTCTTGATTGATTACGCCGGGCTCCAGCGCATCAACGGCTGAGGCTGACGCCTCTTTGTCGCGAGGCGACGACCTTTATCCATCCCTTTTATTCCGACGGAAGAGGACCAGCGTATGAACTATAAAGAAACCCTGGATTTTCTCTATTCGCTCCAGAAGTTCGGGATCAAGTTCGGCCTCTCCTCCACTGAAAACCTTCTGGCCCGGCTGGGCCGGCCGGACCAAAGCCTGGCGAGCCTGCATCTGGCCGGAACCAATGGTAAAGGCTCTGTCGGCGCGACCGTGACCGCGGTCCTGACTGAAGCCGGTTACAGGGTCGGTTTTTATTCCTCGCCCCACCTGATCTCATTCCGCGAACGCTTCATTATCGGCCGGGAGACGATCAGCCGGGCGGATGTGGTCAGCCTGACTCAAAAGGTCATGGAGGTCATGACGCCTCAGGAGCCGCCGACCTTTTTTGAATTTGTGACGGTCATGGCCTTCTGTTATTTTGCTATGGAGAAGGTGGACCTGGCCGTCATGGAGACGGGCATGGGCGGCCGGCTGGACGCAACGAACGTCATTCAGCCCCTGGTGGGCGTGATCACCAATATCTCGGTGGAGCATACTGATTATCTGGGTCGAACCCTGATGGAGATCGCCGGGGAGAAGGCCGGGATTATCAAGCCGGGCTTAAGCGTCGTCACCGGTGAGAAGAGAAAGCGTCTCCGTGAATTTTTCAGCCGGACGACTCGCGAGCGCGGCGGCAGGCTCTTGATTTTGGGCCGGGACTTCCGGGCCCGTTCCCGACCCGGCCATGGATTTGACTACTACGGCCTGAAGCGCAGGCTGCCAGGATTGAAGCTCAAGCTCATGGGCCAGCATCAGGTCCGCAATACGGCGCTGGCTCTGGCGGCCCTGGAACTGCTTGCAGAAAAAGGATTTGTTTTCACCGAGGAAGATATACGGCTCGGCCTGGCCTCGGTGTCCTGGCCGGGGCGGGGCGAGGTCTTTCCCGGCTCTCCGGACCTGATGCTCGACGGCGCTCATAACCCCGCGGCCGCGGCAACTTTGGCCAAGCTGCTTCGCCGCCTGGACTACAAGCGGCTGCACCTCGTTCTGGGGATCATGGCTGACAAGAATATTCCGCGCATTATGGCCCCCCTGCTGCCTCACGCCCATGCCCTCTACCTGACCCGGCCCGAATACCATCGCGCCGCCAGCCCGGAAGTTCTGGCCGCAGCGGCCAAGGGGTTCACCGGACAGCTCGCCGTCCTGCCCACGATTTCGGAAGCGATTGAGGCGGCTAAATCCGCGGCTGCGCCCACGGACCTGGTTCTGGTCACCGGATCGCTCTTCACGGTGGGCGAGGCCCGGGCTTTTCTCACCGGCGAGGAAGATATTTGATGACAGCCGCGCCTGGACTTTACCTGCCCAGGCATTGATGGTATGAAGGAGGAGACGGGCCGGTGCGATACTCCCGATCACCGGCCTGGGTATCGCATATGAATCTCCGATCAATTGTCCTGGCGGCCATGATGCTGACCCTCCTTCCCCTGACCGTCCTGGCGGAGCAGGCTAAAGTCACTGTCGGCGGCGCTGAGGGTTGGACCTTATCGGCCGACCGGATAACGGGCGACAGCAAAAGAGGCATCATCGAGCTTGAAGGCCGCGTCGTTTTAAAACGGGAGGCCGAGCGCATGGAGGCCGATTACGTTCGCCTTCATGAAAAGAGCAGGATGGTCGAAGTCAGAGGGCAGGTCGTCTTTACCTCCACGGATTTCAAGCTCGTCTGCCAGAGGCTGGTTTACGACCTGGACAATCATATCGGTAAGATTTACCTGGGCACGATTTTCTTCCCTTCAAACAACTATTATATCTCCGGTGATGAGATCGAAAAGACCGGCCCGGACACCTTCACCGTAAGCAAGGGCCGCATCACCACCTGTGACGGTCCTTCCCCGGCCTGGTTCCTCACGGCCCAGAATATCAAGGTCCAGCAGGAAGGCTATGCCTCGGCCAGACACACCACCCTCTCCACGCGCCATTTCCCGGTCTTCTACACGCCGTTTCTCATCGTTCCGGTAAAGACCAAACGCCAGAGCGGTTTCATCATCCCGGAAATCAAGATCTCTGACCGGGACGGCATGGGCCTGAGCTTGCCTTACTTTTGGGCTATTTCTGACAGTAAGGACATGACCTTCACTTTGACTTCCATGGCCAAACGCGGCCTGGACTATGGCCTGGAGTTTCGCTACCGGGACTGGGGCGGCCAGGGAACCTATAAAATAGACTACCTGCTGGATCAGGACCCCCCGACCTCACCGCTGCCAGATGGCGGGTACGAGACGCACCGGAACCGTTACTGGCTGCGGGGGAAATCCGATTTCATTGCTGGCCGAGGTTTTGAAGTCAAGTTTGACCTGGATTATGTCAGCGACCCCAGGCTGCTCCCGGAATTCGAGCGGACCTCATTTGGGTACAACCGGACCAATGAGCAGTTTTTTGAGGAATTTGGTCGGGGCTTTGCCGAACCCCGGGACCCGCTGCGAAAAACCTCCCTCCTGATCTCAAAACACGTCAGTCCGATGCACCTGAACATGGCCCTCGAGATGACTAACGATCTTGATGCGCCGGACAACCGCGAGACCTTGCAGCGCCTGCCTCGGTTCGATCTGGACCTGCCTCGCACCGCAGTGGCGGGCACGCCGTTCTTTTTCAAGATGAATTCGAACTACACCTACTTCAGCCGCAAGATGGGAAGTCAGGCCTTTCGCTGGGACATCCATCCGCGGCTCCACTGGCCCTTAAGTCTTTTAGGCTGGCTGGACCTGGACCCTTCCTTCGGTTTTCGCGAGACGGTCTATTTCCCCTATAATTTAAGTGACGCTGAAGGAAATTACAGGTTCAAATCCCGGGAGATGTATGATCTCGAATTAGAAATGTCAACCAGGTTCTCCCGAATCTTTGACGTGGGAAAGGGGCGTATTGAAAAGATCAAGCATCGCCTTAAACCGGAACTGCGTTACCGCTTGATTTCCGGTGCGAAGCAGGAGGACCTGCCTTACTTTGATCCCAGTGACCGCATTGATCGAGAGGAGGTCATCGAGTACGGGCTGGTCACTTATCTAGTGGCCAAGATTGATCAAAAAGCCAAAGACTCTTCTGCTGAAGGCGATGCCTTTCCCTGGAACTCGTATCATGAGTTCTTGCGCTTCAGGCTTTCCCGGACCTACAACCTGCTCGAAGCCCGCCGGAAACTGACCGACGCCGCAGACAGACGGCAGATTCACGGACCGTGGAAGGCTGAATACAGCTTCAGCTTTCTCCCCTATTTCCAGATAGAAGGTGAGAGCGAGTATGACACCTACGATCATCACTTCACCCAGCACACCATTGAATTTCAGGTTCGGGATAAGCGCGGGGACGAGGCCTCAGTCGAGTACAACTTCAATTTTGATAACTACGAGGAAATCCATTACCGTCTTCTCCTGGCCTTGAACAAGGAAACGACCCTCCAGTTCGAAAACCGCCACTCCCTGAAAGAAAACCTGAATATCGAGACCGTCTACGGCCTGACATATAAGGCCCAATGCTGGGCGCTGCGGCTGGAGTATATTAACCGCCCCGATGATCAGTCCCTGGTGGTCTTCTTCACCCTGACCGGTTTGGGCGAACTCGGGGCTTCCACCTTCAAACCCGGGGCCAGGCGTACAAGGTATTAGTGGCGATGCACAGCCAGCCATGAAAAAGGTTCTATCTTTGCCCGGCAGGAAACCGTTTCCAACTTTAGAGCGGCTGGTAATACCAAGTTGCGATCAAACATTTGCTAATGAATCGTCATTGCGAGCCCCCGGCCCTCTGGCAGAAGCCATAGGGTTATTTAGCAAAGAAATTGTATTCAAGTTTTGGAAGAGGGCGGGGATAAACCGCGCTCCTATCTCTAAATCGGTATTGTAGGGGCGGGGTTTATCCCCGCCCGTATATTTCTGGTCTTTCATATGTCAATAAAGGTATAGTCTTGCAAATGGTTTCAGAAAAAATCAGGCGAAATTTTGGCTGAAATCGCAGAGCGCAAAAAACCTGCCTGAGTCGAGATGATCGGCTCAGCAGGCTAATAAGGTTATTGATTTAGTGCTTCATTCACCTCCTATTTTTTCTAATATGGTGAATGATAAATAGTTGCTAATCCTGTTCAGTATCCTCGGGTGGCGGAAGAGATCGGGTTGTTTTTCTGTCTGTTAACCAGTTCTTTATCGTAGAATATATTCCGTAGCTCAAGCCTACAGCACCGACCAGAAAGGCTCCTTTCTCCCCGTAATGATGAAGGGCCATGTCCACGAGAGGAACCACCATGCCATGAGCGGCGAGACCATCACCTAATTCTTTGAGGAAATGGTGAAGACGTTCTATCAGTCCGGGATCTTTGATTTGCCTGTCTAAAGCTTCCCGTAAAAAATTGCAAAGTACCAGGATATCCTGCTGTTGAATATCAGCATCTGACTCAATCGCTTGTTTTAACAAAGTTAACAGGGGATCGATATCCTTTGTTTTAAAATCCTGGAGGAGTTGTGTGGTCTCTCGAAGAAATTGATTTTGATGCTCAATAAGGC
>JAFDHD010000089.1 GCA_019308995.1 Deltaproteobacteria bacterium
CCAGCTTCCGGGACTGCCTGATCCAGTCCCGGCCGTAAGCCTCGAAGATGGCCCGGCCTTCAGCCTCGCTCTCCTCAGGACTCTTGCCTTTGATGGCCTCGGCAAACCGGGAGGTGACCTTGTCCACGTCAAACTCCTCCCGCAGAAGCTTGAGCATCTCCGGGTTCAACTCGAAGGAATAACCCCTGGCCTCATATAACTCTTTCATGCCGCCACCTTTCATGCTCCTGACGCGGGGAAGGTAATGGTAAGGGCGTCTTCAAGGCAGACCTCGATGCAGTCGTTGCACCCGGTGCACTTGTCGCGGAAAGGCGCAAAGACCATGTAAACCCCAGGCTCCCTGGGATTCGTCTCCATCCCCCTTTCCACCTTGATGGCCCGGACCGCGAAGACCGCCTGCGGACAGGCCAGCAAACACTTCTTGCAGTCAAAGGGCGTGGCGCACTTTGACGCGTCTATCTCAATGGCCGGATACCGAGGCGCTGCCGTCATCTTGCCTTACCTTCCTGGTCCTTGGTTCAGAAATTGCCTTTCATATCTCTGCCATGCGGAGAGCCGTTAGAGCAGTCTCGTGCTGGCCTCGAAACAAAGCTGGCCCCGCTCGAAGATACAGTGACCGCACATGCGGCAGTTCAGGCAGCGCTTGGCCTCCTCTTGCATCTGCCACTCGGTGTACCCCAGTTCGGACTCACTAAAGGATCGAACCGAATCCTTGCCAGAGAGCGAAGGCATGTCCCAGCGATCCTTCTTTGCGAGGAAGGCGGGCACCATATCTTCCTTGATCCGAAAGACCTCGACCTCTTCTGATGAAGGATTCGATTTGAGCTCCTCACCGTTCAGAAAGCGATCAATGGACGTAGCGGCCTGATGTCCGGCCGCGATTGACTCCACGACAGTGCCCGGGGCTTTGATGAGGTCGCCGGCGGCAAAAAGGCCGGGTATATTCGTGCTCAGCGTCTGCGGGTCCACCTCGAACTTTTTGCCAATAAAAGAGGGGTCAGCCACCTGGCCGATGGCGATGATGACCGTATCCGCATCCATGGTCAGGCTGGCTTTGGGTCCTTTTTTCAGGGTCCATTTGATTCTGCCTTCAGGGTCCTTCTTTAGGGTTGCCACCTTTGTGAAAGCGGCCTGTCTGACCTTTCCGACTGCATTGCCGGTAAATCGCTGAGGCGCCAGGGAGGTCTTGATCTGAACGCCTTCGTCTTTGGCCTTCTCGACTTCCCAGTCAAAGGAGGGCATTTTGGCTCTCGATTCCAGACAGGTCAGGATCACCCGGCCGGCCCCCAGGCGTACGGCGGTCCGGGCGGCGTCCACGGCCACGTTCCCGCCCCCGATGACGACCACCGTGCCTTTGAGGGTTATTTTTTCGCCTAGCTTGACGTCACGCAGGAAAGGCAGGGCCTGCCGGACCCCTTTCAGTTCAGCTCCCGGGATGTTCAGTGAGGCGCTTTTCCAGGCGCCGGTGGCCAGGAGGATGGCTTTGTATCCTTGGTCCCAGAGCTCGTCAAGGCTCAAATCCTGGCCAATGCGGATACTGGTCTTGATGTCCACGCCCAGGGCCTTGATGTAATCAACCTCAGCCTGGACGATCTTCTGCGGCAGTATGAACTCCGGGATGCCAGCGGCCAGCATGCCTCCAGCCAGCGGCAGCGCCTCAAAAACACTCACCCCGAAACCCTTTTTCACCAGATCGTGGGCCGTCGTCAGGCCAGCCGGTCCGGAACCGATGATCGCGACCCGTTCTTCCCGGGTGCGCTCGCTCGGTTCGGGCACACCGTTGTTCGCCAGTTCATACTCACCGATAAAACGTTTGAGCCATTCAATGGCCACCGGCCTGTCAATCAGCGCCCTGTTGCAGGCCTCCTCGCACGGATGATGACAGACGCGGCCGCAGATGGAAGGGAAAGGGTTGGTTTCCCGCACCACCTGAAGCGCCTCCTTGACCTGGCCCTGGGCAAGCGCGACAACGTAACTCGGAATGTCCATATGGATCGGGCAGGCTTCCTCGCAAGGGGAGACCTTACTTACCAGGGGCCAGCATTTTTCCCCGTGGATCTGGGAAAGGACTTCTAAACCGCTGCGAATATATCCAATACCCAATGCTACCTCTCCTTCACTTCCAGGTTTGCCTTTAGACCCAGTCTCTTCTCGAAGTTTAAACGCCTTAAACGCAAGGTGTAAAATTTAAAACAACATTTTCCGCTTAGCCGTGTAAAAATCATATCTTTTCATGTTCGGGCTGTCAAGCGTCCAGGGGTCAGGCCCTGCTTTTTTCACTTGACCGGCCCTCTGCGTTCTTATATATAATCGCCGTTAAAGGGGAAAGAGCTGACATGCCGAATTTGCGATTAAAAGGAAAAGTAAGCGGCGTTCTGGCGCTTTTTATGGCCTTCGGGCTGATGCTGCTTCTCGGTTCTGATATCTCGTTTGCCGACGAGCCGGAATATGTAGGCGTCCTTAAGTGCAAGGGCTGTCACAAGAAGCAGTATGCCGCCTGGCTGGAAGAAAAACACTCTCAAGCGATGTCATCTTTAAGCGAGGCGGAGCAGAAAGACGCCAGGTGTCTGGAGTGCCACACCACAGGGTATGGCAAACCGGCCAAAACGGGCGCCAGGCTGGAAAACGTGCAGTGCGAGTCCTGCCACGGTCCGGGCAGCCTGTTTAAAAGACCCAGGATAATGAACCGCCGAAGGTTCAGAGAAGATCGAGAGAAGGCCCGGCAGGCGGCCCTGGCGGCCGGCCTGATCGAACCGACCGAAAAGGTATGTCTTAAGTGCCATGGCAATCAGCCCCCCGCCTTTAAAGAGTTTAACTTCAGGGAAGCGGTTGAAAAGGTGAACCATAAATAAGAAGCCTGAGCAGTCTTCCTGTGTGAGCTCTCGGCCCACCGCCTTTCAACAAAAATACATTTAATGATCATATTTAAAACAGCTTCCCTCCGACCCTTGGGCTGACTCCTGTTTTGAATGGGAACTACCTGGCCCTTTTGAGTTTTTTAGATTGATTTTTCCATGTTTTGATGTTCTTAAGAGTAACAGGGGCTGGCATCGGTAAAGGCCAGCGCCGAGGGGTATAAGATGGGGGATAAGCGCACTATTGAAGAAAGGCTCTCGGAAAACGGAGTTTCACGAAGGGAGTTCCTGAAGTACTGCGGGCTGCTCACGGCTGTCCTCGGGCTGCCTCATACTGCGGTTCCAAGGGTCGCGGCAGCGATCCTGAAGAAGAGGCGGCCTTCAGTCGTCTGGCTCCATTTTGCAGAGTGCACCGGCTGCACCGAGGCCTTTCTTCGCACCACCTACCCCTGGGCCTCGGATATCATCCTCGATATCATTTCTCTCGATTACCACCAGACCATAATGGCCGCCGCCGGTCTTCAGGCCGAGGCCATCCTTGAAAAAACCGTCACGGAAAACAAAGGTAATTTTATGGCCATCGTTGAGGGCGCCATTCCGACCAGGGATTCCGGGGTTTACGGCCGGAGCGGCGGCCGGACCTTTCTTGAGATCGGCCGGAAGGTCCTGATTGATTCAAAGCCGGTCGCTGTGATCTGCCTTGGAAGCTGCGCCTCTTTCGGCGGTCTCCAGGCGGCCGCGCCCAATCCAACCGGCGCTAAATCGGTGGGAGAGGCCCTGGGCGTTAAAACCATCAATGTCTCGGGCTGCCCCCCTAATGCCGTTAACATTGTGGCCGTTATGGTGCATTATCTGCTTCTGGGACGGCTTCCGGCCCTGGATGAATATGATCGGCCTCTCTTTGCCTATGGCAAGACGGTGCACGATCAGTGTCCCCGAAGGTCTCACTTTGAAAATGAGGAATTCGTGCTGGCATTCGGCGACGAGGGCGCCATGAAGGGGTGGTGCCTGCGCCTGGTGGGCTGCAAGGGCCCGGAGACCTTTAACAACTGCCCGACGGTCAGGTTCAACGACGGCGCGAGCTGGCCGGTGGAGGCGGGCCACCCCTGCATCGGCTGTGCGGAGCCGAATTTCTGGGACACCCTGAGCCCCTTTTACGAAGCTGAATAATGGCTCAAAGCCGCGCGCAAACAATGGAAGGTCACGGGTAAAAGGAGGAAGGAATGGGCCGGCGCATTGTGATAGACCCGATGACCCGCATCGAGGGTCATCTCCGCATTGAAGTGGAAGTCGAAAAAGGCAGGGTCAAGAACGCCTGGAGCTCCGGCATGCTCTATCGAGGCATTGAGACGATCCTCAAAGGCAGGGACCCAAGGGAGGCGTGGCTCATCACCCAGCGTGTCTGCGGCGTCTGTACCTACGTCCACGCCGAGGCGTCGGTCCGCGCCGTCGAAAACGCCGTTGGCGTCGTGATACCGCCCAATGCCAGGATTATCCGCAACCTGATGATGAGCGCCCAGTTCATCCACGATCACGTGGTCCACTTCTATCATCTCCACGGCCTGGACTGGATAGATATGGTCAGCGCCCTTTCCGCGGACCCGAAAAAGACGGCCGACCTCGCCAACGCCATCTCGAAAAAACCCGGCATGGGCGTCCGGGATTTCGAGGCGGTTCAAGGCAGACTGAAGACCTTTATTCAAAGCGGGCAGTTAGGGCCGTTTGCAAACGCCTACTGGGGTCATCCGGACTACAGGCTGCCTCCAGAGGCCAACCTCCTCATGGCGGCTCATTACCTCCTGGCCCTGAAGCAGCAGGTCATGATGGCCCGGACCCACGCCATTTTCGGGGGTAAGAATCCTCACCCGCAGTCCCTTTGCGTGGGCGGTGTAACCTGCGGCCCGTACCTGAACGCCGACCGGATTTCCGAGTATCTGTTTCAGCTCAAGGAGACGATTGATTTCATTGAAAACATATACCTGCCAGACGTGCTGGCAGTGGCCGCTCATTACAAGGACTGGGGGGTCATTGGCGGCTGCCGCAGCTACCTGACCTGGGGCGAGTTCCCGGAAACCGAGGCCGAGCCAGAGAGCCTTTACCTGCCTTCGGGAACCATCTTCAATAAAAGGCTGGATACCCTGAAGCCCGCGGACGCGGGCCGGGTAAGCGAAGACGTAAAGCGGGCCTGGTACGAGGACGGCGCTTCGCTCCACCCCGCCAGGGGGGAGACCAGGCCGGTCAACCCCGGTTCTGAGGTTGACACCTCCAGCAAAGAAGGCAAGTATTCCTGGCTCAAAGCGCCTCGCTATGGAGGAAAGGCATGCGAGGTCGGGCCCCTGGCCAGGGTGCTGGTCGCATACGGCCGCGGCCACCAGGACGTGAAGCCCGTGGTGGAGCAGGCGCTCAGGACCCTGGACCTGCCGCTTTCAGCCCTTTTTTCCACCCTTGGCCGGACCATGGCCCGGGCCGTTGAGACACTGGTCATTGCCAGGCAAACCCAGAAGTGGGTCCTGGCCCTGGCTCAAAACCTCAAGAAAGGGGATACCCGGACCGCGGCAGAATGGAACATGCCCGATCAGGCCGAGGGGTTCGGGCTGAACGACGCTCCAAGAGGGGCCCTGGGGCATTGGATAGCGATAGAGCAGAAAAAGATAAAGAACTACCAGATGGTGGTCCCCTCCACCTGGAACCTGGGCCCGCGCGACCATACCGGTCAGGCTGGTCCGGTGGAGGAGGCTCTTATCGGAACGCCGGTTCATGATCCCAAGCGTCCCCTGGAGGTGCTTCGCACGGTGCATTCGTTTGATCCCTGCATTGCCTGCGGCGTTCATATCATTGATCCTGAAACGAACGAGGTTTACCGGTTCAGGGTGGTTTGACCGTGCTTGCCTGAATCGTTTCTGCTTTATGGAATAAGGAGTCCCATGCCTGAAAAGGAACTGAAACGCATCGTGGTTCTCGGGGTGGGGAACACCCTTCTCAAAGACGAAGGGGTGGGTGTCAAGGTTATGCAAGCGCTGCGAAGACGTTTTGACTTCCCGCCGGAGGTGGCTCTGGTGGATGGAGGCGTGCGGGGCCTCGGCCTCGTCCCGATTATCAAGGAGGCGGAAGACCTCATCATTATTGACGCCGTCAGGAAAGGCCAGGCCCCCGGAACCCTCTACCGGCTTACAGATGAGGATCTCTGTGCCAGGGTTAATCAAAAAAACTCACTGCATCAGGTTGACCTAATCGAGGCCCTGACCGTGGCTCAGGCCTTCGGTGAGGCCATGCCTTCCATAATTGTTCTGGGCGTGGAGCCCCTGGACGTCAGCCCCTGGGGCATGGAGCTGACGCCAATCATAGAGGCCAGGGTGGATGAACTGGTGGCCCTGGTCATTGAAGAGCTGGGGCGCCTGGGGGTAAAATGCCAGCCCGGGCTGGAGCATGACGGTCTATGATATATTTATTGGTTCAAACGACATTATTGAGGTCTTAATCAGATGTGTCTGGCAGTGCCAACCCGAGTCGTAGAAATTGATCAGAACGGGATGATCACGACTGATACGGGCGGGGTCAGGAAGAAGGTTTCTTCAGTCCTGATAGAGGACGCCAGGGTCAATGACTGGGTCATTGTCCATGCCGGATTTGCCATCCAGAAACTGGACCAAAAAGAAGCCATGGAGGCCTTGAAGCTTCTTTGGGAGATGATTGAAGCGTCTCCTGAAGGCGATGGGGATGAATGGTAAGGGGGATTGATTCTTTCTTTGTCTGGCCTAAGGTGGGGAAGGCCTGACGATCTGACCGGGAGGGCTTGTGGAGCTATTCTGTGTGCAAGCTAAAATGGCAGGCAACCTCATGGCCTGCGCCGACATCTTTGAGCATTGGCTCCTCTTCAGCGCAAAGAGGTTTTGCCTTAAAGCAGCGGGGGTGAAACCTGCATCCGGGTGGTGGGTTGAGCGGGCTGGGCACCTCACCGGGCAGGATGATCTCCTCCTGCTGAAAATCGGGGTGTGAAGGCAGGGCCGCGGAGTACAACGCGTATGTGTAAGGATGCAAGGGGTTGCGGTATAACTCCTTGCTTTCAGCAGTTTCGACCAGCTTACCCAGGTACATCACGCCAACCCGGTTGCTCATATGCTTGACCACGGCCAGATCGTGGGCGATAAGCAGGTAGGTTAGCCCGAATTGATGCTGGATCTGCCGCAGCAGGTTCATGATCTGGGCTCTAATGGAAACGTCCAGGGCGGACACGGGTTCGTCGAGGATGATGAGGCTGGGATTGAGGGCCAGGGCCCTGGCCACGGCTATTCTCTGTCTTTGGCCGCCGCTGAACTCGTGAGGGTAAAGGCTAGCCTGATCCGACCTCAACCCCACCACCTCCAGGACCTCAGTAACTCTATCCCGGACAGTGGCTCTGGGCAGTTTATTGTTGACCACGATGGGTTCAGCGATTAACTTTCCGACCCGCCTGCGGGGGCTTAATGAACTGAAAGGGTCCTGAAAAACGGCCTGAACCTTGCCTCGATATTTTTTCAGGTCAGGTCCGGAGAGCTGCCCGATTTCCTTGCCTTCGAAAAGTATGGTTCCGCTGGTGATCTTCTCCAGGAGCAGGATAAGTTTGGAGGTGGTTGTTTTTCCGCATCCGGATTCCCCGACCAGCCCAAAGGTCTCTCCCTTTTTGATGGTAAAGCTGATGCCGTCAACAGCCTTGACCGCTCCGACCTGTTTCGAGAAGATAAGTCCCCTGGTCACCGGGAAATGCTTGATCAGGTTACTTGCTTCGAGGAGGATTTCGCTCATTAAGAATCCTTTTCATTCAGCCAGCCAACAGCTCATGGTGTGCTCTTCTGCGACCATAGATTGCCTCGGATACTCCTGCTTGCAGACGTCCATGGCCTGAGGACATCGAGGGGCAAAGCTGCATCCTGCGGGCAGATACCTGAGGTCAGGCGGCTGCCCCTCGATGGAATAGAGCCATTCGATCTCCTTCTCCATTTTAGGGAGAGAATCCATGAGGGCCATGGTATAGGGATGCCTGGGGTTATTGAAGAGTTCCCTGATCGGTGCGTTTTCCACGATTCTTCCGGCATACATGACCGCCACCCGGTCACAGACCTTGGCCACGATGCCGAAGTCGTGGGTTACGACTATCATGGAAAGTTTTGAATCACGTTGAATCTCCTTGATCAATTTAAGGAACTGGGCCTGAATAGTGACATCAAGGGCTGTGGTAGGTTCGTCGGCGATAAGGAGCTTGGGCTGGCAGCTTAATGTCATGGCCCCGACGATCCTTTGCCTCATGCCGCCGCTCATCTGGTGAGGGAATTCCCGCATGCGGACTTCGGGTGAAGGGATTTTGACCCGGGAAAGCATTTCTTTGACCTTGGCCCAGACGGCCTTTCGGTTAAGATTTTGGTGCAGTCTGATGGGCCAGGCCACCTGCTGGCCGATGGTGAAAACAGGGTTCAAAGAAGTCATAGGGTCTTGCAGGATCATGGATATTTGCTTGCCTCGAATCTGTTCCATCTCCTTGTCGCTCTTGAGCAGAAGATCCTGGCCGTCCATGATGATCTCCCCGCCCACGATGCGCCCGGCAGGTTGAGGCACAAGTCTCAGGATAGACAGGCAGGTAACGGTTTTACCACACGCGGATTCGCCCACCAACCCCAAGGTTTCTCCCTCGCCAACCGAGAAGCTAACTCCGTCAACCGCCTTGAGCACGCCTTGTCGGGTAAAAAAATGGGTTTTCAGGTTCTTGATCTCCAGGATATTCCTTGCCATGGTTTTCCTTTCACCGGGGTTATATTTGCCGAAATTTGGGGTCTAGCCGAACCCTGAGCCAGTCCCCCACGAGGTTACAGCTTAAAACTACCAATAAGATGGACAGCCCGGGCCAGAGGCAAAGCCACCAGCCGTTCGAGATGTAGTTCCGGCCTTCAGCGATCATCAAACCCCAGGCCGGATCAGGCGGCGGCACCCCTACACCGAGGAAACTCAGGGAGGATTCAGCGATAATTACAATTCCGAGCTGGAGAGTAGCCAGAACGACCAGGGTGTTCACGATATTGGGGAAGAGATGCACCACCATGATCCTGGTTTTGCTGCATCCGCTCGTCACGGCCAGGTGCACGAAATCGCTTTCCTTTATGCGCAGTACCTCCCCGCGCAATACCCTGGCGTAACCGGCCCAGCCTACGATGGCCAGGATAATAATAATATTATTCTTACTCGGCCCCAGGACGGCGGCCAGGACAATGGCCACCATGAGGTATGGTAATGACATGACGGTATCGGTCAGCCTCATCAAGACCATATCTATCCACCCCCCGAGGTACCCTGAGAGGAGGGCGATGACACTGCCTAACATCCCGGCCAGAGCGACTACGATGAAGCCCACTTGCAGTGAAATTCTGGTGCCGGATATGAGTCGGCTCAGGACATCCCTGCCCAAATGATCTGTTCCGAGCAGATACTTGGTAGTGCCTCCTTCCTGCCAGAAAGGAGGTGTAAGCGTATATTCAAAATCAGCGTCTGTGGGGTCGTGGGGCATAATAAAGCTACCGAAGACGCCAACGATCACGAAGGTGAGAAGGATTATTATCGGGATGACCGGAACCCCTCTGGCGGCGCTGAGTATCTTGCGTAAACTAATACTTTTAAACACCGAAGATGTGCCGGTCATTATCTCCTGAGGCGCAGCATTTTCCATCTCTCTTCTCCAGAACCGGAACACGAAAGATCACTTGCCTATTGATACCTTATCCTCGGGTCTAGATAGGCGTAAAGTATATCTACAAAAAGATTGGTAAAAATAAACAGGCAGGAGGCGATTAATACGCACATCTGCACCACCGGGAAATCCCGGGTAAAAATGGCGTCCACAACCAGCCGGCCCACTCCGGGCCAGTTGAAGACCGTTTCTGTGATCACCGTGCCATTGAGCAGGATGATGAAGTTCACGGCTCCTAAAGTCAGGATGGGGATGAAGGCGTTCTTTAAAGCCTGTTTCCAGACAACCATATAACCCGGAACGCCCATTATCCTCGCCATCTTGATGAACTCCGTGTCCAGAACGTCAAGCATGGCCGAGCGGGTCAGGCGGGTCAGAGACGCTGTAAAGTACCAGCCCAGGGTAACGGTCGGCATGAGCAGATGCTTCCAGGTTCCCATTCCCGAAGTGGGCAGGAGTCCGAGCCAGACCGCAAAGACAATCATGAGCATGATGCCCAGCCAGAAGACGGGCAAGGCCTGCCCCAGGAGGGCGAAGATCTTGCCAAAGTTATCAAACCACCTCCCAATCATGACCGAAGATATTATTCCCACCGGGACTCCAATAATAACGGCGAAGAGCATAGCTGCTGAGCCCAGGAGCAGCGTGTTGGGAAATCGCTCCACAAAGAGGTCCAGGCAGGGTATGCCCCACCTGAGGGACTTGCCAAAGTCGCCTTGCACCGCCCTGGAGATAAACTTCCAGTACTGGACATAAATGGGCTCTTTCAGGCCGAGGACTTCTCTCATTTTTTCAATGTCTTCATGTGTCGCCTCGGGCGGGACCATGAGCAGAACCGGGTCGCCGCTAATGCGGGTTAAGGCGAAGACGATGACGGTAATGAGAACCACGCAAAAAAGCGCTTGAACGATACGATTAAAAATGTATCTTTTCATAAATTAACCTTAGAGCCCCACGGCTGCGGTAAGACCTTTCTTACCACAGCCGCGGGGGGTAAGTTCTTTAAGCTTTCTTTCATTTAAAACGGAACTCGTTTCCTTTAATCATTAAGTGTCATAAATTCAAAGGCGACCGGGAAGACCCGACCGGCCACGTTCTCCCAGTACTTGACCTTTGCACTCAACCCGTAAGGAATATGAACGGCCCAAAGATTGATGCGGAATGCCTGCTCCAGGTAGAGTCTGTTTAATTCCCTGGCCGCAACTGCAACATCCTTGTCCTCTATTTGTTTACTTAAATGTTGCAAGGCCGCGACCAATTCAGGCGTGGTCTTAAAAGTCCAGGGAGAGCTGGGGGCAAAAGTGCTTTGCAGGGCCGTGGCCGGGTGTGTTCGGCCAGCCCACCACGGGGTTGGATGAGAACCCATACCGCGAAGTTTCTTCTGGGCTATCATGCGAGTCCAAATCATGTGTTCCGGCACGGTCACCTTGGCCTTTATGCCCACTTTACGCAAACTTGCGGCAATAGCTTCGGTTGACGTTTTAACCGGTAGGTCGCTGTAAAGCACAGTTTCAAAACCCTTGGGATACCCCGCTTCTTTCAGAAGAGCCTTAGCCTTCTCCGGGTCGTAAGGGTACGGCTTGGCCTTGGGATCAAATCCCGCGTGATAGGGAGCAAGACAACCTGACCACGGCTCAGCAGAACCTAGCAGAACCTTCTCGCAGATGGCCTTGGCGTTAATGGCATAGGCCACAGCCATCCGAACGCGTCTATCAAGAAGAGGGCTGGGTTCATCCGGGAACTCACAAGCATAAAAGCAAATGTTACGCAGATAAGTATACTTGGACCAGCCTAGCTTCAATTTCGGGTCTTTTAGCACCACCGGGATATGCGCGGCCACGATACCGACCACATCCCCTTCCCCGGTTTGCAGCATGGCCAATCTGGTGGCGGGTTCAGGAACAATCATATAATGCAGGTACTTTACATGACCGACTTTCCGGTAATGTTCATCTCTGGCCACCACATCGAAAAAGACGTCCTGTTTATATTTTATAAACTTATACGGTCCGGCTCCCATCGGATTTTTAAGAAACTCCGCATCTCCCAATTTTTCAACATAAGCCTTGGGAACCGTGCCCAGGATCTTGGCCGTACGATCCATGAATGCCGGGTAAGGGCTTTTTAAATGAATGACCACCTTATGAGGGTCCACTATTTCGACTCTCTCAATGTAACGTCTCAACTCACCGCCAAATACAAACTTCAGTTCCGGGCGCTGGGCCCTTTCAATGCTGAATTTCACATCTGTCGCGGTCACGGGAGTTCCATCGGCGAAAGTAGCCCGTTCATCAAGGATGGCCGTTATCTTCGACCAATTTGCAGCGATCTTCCATGATTTGGCCAGGGCCGGGTAGAGCTTGCCATCAGGGTGCTTGCAGGCCAGGCCATCGTATAAAAAGGATGTGATAGTCGTGCCGCTGGCGCCGGTGTTTTGGTGACAGTCGCCGCCCGCCATCTCAAAACTGGTGGAATTAACAATAGTAGCCTTGCCTTTGGGGACTACCTTGGCTGTCCCGGGTGTAGTAAATAGAAAAACAATGAAACAGGCCAACGCGCCGGTTAATAGAAGCCATTGGACTTTTTTTATCTTGTTCATATACATGCTTCCCCTCCTTTTCGGGTTTACTGCTAAGCGCTCTTGATCTTGCTAGCCTCTAAGATTCACCTCCTTTCTACCTGATTAAAATGACAGGAGTTCCTACCTCGCCTGACATCCTTACCTGCCTTTAACTGATGCCAGGCAAACGCTTTCCTGCTGCATGAAAAAACATGCAGGCGCATACTTCGCTCCCAACGAAAATTTAACACTTATATTGATTACTATAGATTAGTATAATCCTTTACCTTGATTTACAATAAAAAGCTACCCTTAAATTAAATCATTTAAAAAAGTCGGTTCTTCTCCAAAAGAGTTGGCAAATTAGTTTAAGAGGGCACATTGTGTTAGTGCATAACTTATTAATAATACAAATATTTTCATTCTTTAGCTTCCCAAATCTATTTAGAGA
>JAFDHD010000090.1 GCA_019308995.1 Deltaproteobacteria bacterium
ACCTTTTTGTATTCAGGGTAGTTACCGACGGCTATTGTCATGAACTCATTCTGATCAACCATCATCAACAGCGCCTTTCGCGCCTTCACATTACTAAACGGGGGATGTAAAGTATTCATCCGAAGCTGACCTAATATCCCCAATGGGTTAGTGACTCGAAGCTCTATCCCACCGGCTTTTTTTATCATAGACAATATATCATAAGGCACTTTTTCCATGATATCGATTTCTCCGGCAATAAGGGCTTGTACAGCAGTATTAGCGTCAGGAATGACGCATACTTCCATACGGTCAACCTTTACGACCTTTCCGCCGGAATAACCGTCGGCAGGTTCACTTCGAGGCACATACCCGTCAAATTTTTTATAAACGATTTTACTCCCCGGAACCCACTTATCTTTTGCAAAAACAAAAGGACCGGACCCGATCGTTTCCTTGATCTGCTTTTTATAAGAGGTCAGCGCGTCTTTTTCGCGCATAATGAATCCTGGTATAACCGGGTTCGCCAAGGTCATGAGCACCGGCCCGAATTTCTCTTTAAAGTTAAGCTCAAAGGTCAATTCATCTTTGACGGCGATTGATTCGATCCGTTTCCTCATCGCCCTAGCGTCAACCCCTTTCCTTCCCCAGCGTTTCAGTGACGCGACAGCATCTTTGGCTGTCACGGGCGTTCCATCATGCCATTTCATGCCTTTACGGAGCGTAAAGGTATACTTCATGCCATCCGGGCTCATGGACCATGTATCAACCATCTGGGGTTTCGGCTCCCACTTGCTGTTCATTGCAAACAAGGTATCATAAATCAAATAACCGTGTGATATCGTGACCGAGTTTGTAGTAAAAATGGGGTCCAGGATTTTTAAGTCTCCAGCTGACATAACTCGGAGCGTGGTATCTGTGAGCCCAGGTGCGGCGAAAAGAACCAGGTTCATTGAGATTGCTAAAAAGAAGATTACAATTAAATGGAACCCTTTTGAAAAAATTTTTTTCATTTTAACCCTCCTCTTTTTCTTTAATCCTGCTTCCTGTTTTTTTAGGTTGCCTGATACGTCTTTAATAAATCTCCTGTAACCTTTTTATTTATTGGCACAGGGCTGCCTCTTGCTTAGAAACCGTACATTGCTAAAATTCCACATTGAGATCTGTAAAAAGTTTCTCCCGAAGTTTGAGTTCTTTGACGGCTTTTTTACCCAGATCGCGAGCAACCATCGTCAATAAAGATTCCAGGAAGACAACAGAAGCAACAATTCCATTGAAATAAAAGGGGCCTTCCGACGAAACAATAAAGGTGTGCTCTTCCTGAGATACAACTGGGGATCCATATGAGTCAGTGAGTGCGATAATCTTTATGCCTCGCTCCCGAATTGCAGCGCATGCGGTGACAGTATCCGTTGTATAGGGATGGAGAGTAATTATAAAAACCAAGTCATTTCTAGAAAGTTCCGCTATGTCCTCAGCCAGGGTATGACCTGCTCGACCGAGCAATGAAACCTCTTTGCGAATCAGTTTTAGAGTGTAAGAAAAGAAGTGAGCTATGGAAAAACTTTGACGGAGGCCGAGAACGCGAACACGCGGGGCCGTGGCTAAAAGATTGATTGCAGTCTCCAGCTTGACCTCATCGACATTTTCAATCATTTCCTGCACATTGACGAGTTCAGCCTCTGAAACCGCATGCAGAAGAGGAATGTTCTTACCGGTGGTTTTTGATTTTTCAGACAACAACTTTTGAGCATGTAAGCTATAAAAACTTTTTTTATTAGCGATATACTCACGGAATATGTCCTGAAAACTGCTAAATCCACTGTAACCTAATTTTTTCGCTAATCGAGTAAGCGTCGAGGCATTGATATTGTAATCTTTAGCAAGTTTATTTATGCTGGTTACCGCAGCGTAATTAGGCGCATCCACCATCTTTGCGAGTGTCTTCGTCGACTTCTGCCCCAGGTGAGGTAGAACTGACTTTCCCTGTCTCAGATCCCATAAGAAACTCTTTAGATCTTCAAGGGTCTGTGGAGGAACAATCTTGTTATGGTCAGCCATCATTACCATCCCTCGCTGATTTTTCATTCACGTTTAACAAAGATTTTGGCATTATGCAAGAAAAAAGTTCATTTGTTTATTATGAGCAATTTTTTAATGCATTTTTTATTGCATTGTCTCACAAGGTGTGTTATTTAAAATTCTATTTAAAATTCATTGTCACCGGGAAACGATAAATTTTCGGTACCGTCTTCTGGGAGTAAATCATGTGGGCTTATATTGTCAGGCGCATTTTCATGATCATACCGGTAATGGTGCTTGTGGCACTCATCGTTTTTTCCCTGCTCTATCTGGTTCCAGGAGACGCTGCTTCTATTCTCGCCGGAGATTTAGCCAGTCCTGAAGATGTCGAGCGTATCCGCGAGCAGCTCAATCTCGACGAACCAATTTATATCCAGTTTGTAAAATGGGTTTGGAGCCTGCTGCACGGCGATTTAGGGGAGTCAGTTTTCTATCAACTTCCAGTTTCAAGGTTAATGTTGCAGCGCCTTCAACCGACGCTGACGCTCGCCATAGGCACTATTATCGTTTCAGTGGCCCTGTCATTGCCAGCCGGCATAATCGCGGCCTTTAAGGCAGGGAAATGGGCAGATCGTGTGACTATGGCTTTCTCGGTATTGGGATTTTCAATGCCGATTTTCGTTGTGGGGTACCTTTTTATCTTTATTTTTTCGTTTAAATTAAACTGGTTTCCCATTCAAGGATATGTAGCTTTATCAGAAGGAATTCTTCCATGGATACGCAGCGTAACGCTGCCCTGCCTGACGCTTGGCGTTGTATATGCGGCCTTAATAGCCCGCATTACAAGGGCGACTATGGTTGAAGTTTTGACACAAGACTATATCCGCATGGCTTATGCCAAAGGAATGCCTTTGCGTATCGTGTTGATCCGTCACGCATTACGGAATGCCGCGGTACCAATCATTACCATCATTGGTCTCACTTTCGTGGTTTTACTGAGCGGAGTAGTGGTAACTGAAACCGTATTTAACATTCCTGGAATAGGCCGCCTTGTCGTGGATGCCATCTCACAGCGTGATTACCCAATCATACGCTCCGTTCTTTTTGTATTTTCATGGGTCTACGTGTTGATCAATTTGGTGATCGATATCATTTATTCGCTGGTCGATCCTCGTATTCAGTATTGACTTGGAGAGAAAGGAGTGGATTAAAACGGTGAGCTTCTCTAGATGGCATAAAAAATGGAGAAACCGTTTTAAAAGTACCCTGCAGTATCTGCGATACAACCCCATGATTCTTTGCTGTGTGCTGTTTCTGTTATGTGTTGTAGTTATTGCCTTGCTGGCGCCATATATCACTAAGGATCCAATAATAGCCAGCCCGCAGATTCGTCTGAGATCACCTGGCCATGAAAACTGGTTTGGTACCGATTCTTTCGGGAGGGATGTATTTGCACGCACTATGCATGGAACACGCACTTCCCTGATCGTGGGTCTTGGTGCTACAATTCTGGCTACCATCATTGGACTTAATATTGGCCTTGTAAGTGGGTACATTCGCATCGTTGATGCGATTGTCATGCGGTTAATGGATGCCCTAATGGCAATCCCGGGCATTTTATTGGCGATTGCCTTGATGACGTTATTTGGCGCTAGTATCATAAATGTTATCATTGCGATCTCATTGGCTCAGATACCAGGATTTGCGCGCCTGGTGCGGTCCATGGTACTTTCCCTTCGTGAACAGCCTTATATCGAGGCTGCCGTGTGTATTGGAACAAAACTCCCTAAAATCCTCTTCCGCCATATCTTGCCAAATATATTTGCCCCGTTAATTGCTCAGATGAGCTATGCTTTTGCCGCGGCGGTAATTTTTGAGGCTATTCTGAGCTTCCTAGGTGCCGGAACCCCTCCGGAAATACCCAGTTGGGGGAATATGGTGGCAGAGGGGCGTTTGACATTTTTTATAGCGCCCTGGGTCATTTTTTTTCCAGGAGCATACCTGGCATTCCTCGTTATTATTATAAATTTGCTTGGGGACAACCTGCGCGATACCTTGGATCCACGCATCGCAAAGGAATTAAAATAAATGGAACATATAAATTCCCACCCACAAACAGAATCTGGAGATTCAGCGAAACGCAAGCCTGTTTTAAAAGTAAATAATTTGCGAGTGTCTTTCCGTTCACGAAGTGTAACCGTCCGTGCGGTCAATGGAATTTCTTTAAAGCTGGATCGCGGTGAAATCCTTTGCCTTGTTGGTGAATCGGGATGCGGAAAGAGTGTAACAGCGATGTCAATTTTGCGGCTTTTACCTCAGCCACCTGCGAGGATCGATTCTGGCGGCATTGAGTTTATGGATCGTAATATCATGAAGCTCTCAAACAAAGAGATGCAAAAAATTCGCGGTGACAGGATTTCCATGATATTTCAATCACCCGTGACCTCCCTGAATCCTGTTCTCACTGTGGGGCGACAGATCACTGAAGGATTAGAGATTCACCTGGGGCTATCCAGAAAACAGGCTGCCAATCGAGCGATTCAAATCTTAGATCGCGTTCAAATTCCTGACCCGAAAAGGCTTATGAATCAACATCCTCATGAGTTATCCGGTGGGATGTGCCAGAGGGTGATGATTGCTGTCGCGCTTGTATCCAATCCCGATATCCTGATTGCTGATGAACCCACCACAGCCCTTGATGTGACAATCCAGGCACAAATCCTCAAATTGCTGATGAACCTCCAAAAGGATCTCAATACGGCCATATTGTTGATCACACATGATCTTGGAGTTGTGGCCGAGACAGCGCAGAGGGTTGCCGTGATGTATGCCGGTCATATTGTTGAAGAAGCAGGCGTCGAGGAGCTGTTTGCGCATCCTTATCACCCATATACCCGCGGTTTAAAGGAGTCAATCCCCAGAATCGGCAGGGCTGCTCAATCCAGCCAAGGGCTTCAGCGCCTGCACGAAATCGAGGGAATGGTGCCTTCATTAAGAGATGAAATCATAGGATGCGCTTTCGCACCCCGCTGTGCTTTTTCAACAGAACGTTGCCATATCGAAACTCCAAGCTTAATACAAGTTAGTCGGGACCACGCTGTTGCTTGTTGGGAATGCGATGAGGGTGTAAGCTGAAAGAATGGTTAACGAGCACAAAGTGTCTGATGTAAATAAAAATACCGAGATGGTACTGGAGATTCAAGACCTGAAGAAGCATTACCTGCTGAGAACAGGGATGTTATGGAAAAAGAAGCGTTACGTTTATGCTGCTGATGGGATAACTTTTTCAATCAACGCGTGTGAAACACTCGGCCTTGTCGGAGAAAGCGGCTGCGGAAAATCGACCGTTGGCAAGACCATCCTCAGACTCATTGATCCAACGGATGGCATCATTAAATTTCGATCAGTGGATATAACCAATCTTAGCAGGTTTGAGCTTCGTAAATACCGCAGGGAAATGCAGTTCGTTTTTCAGGATCCATACTTTTCTGTAAATCCCCGTATGTCAATTGGCAGTATCGTCGGCGAACCCCTCGAAAATTATAAATTGGCCCGGGGACAAAAAAAAGATGATATTGTCGAAGCAACACTGAACCGTGTCGGCCTGAGCTCTGAGCATATGGAGAAATATCCACATCAGATGTCGGGCGGACAGCTTCAACGGGTTGGTATTGCCCGCGCTCTCATCCTCAACCCAAAATTTATCATCTGTGACGAGGTTGTCTCGGCACTTGATGTTTCGGTTCAAGCACAGGTACTTAACTTGCTGATGGATCTCCAGGAAGAATACAGGCTATCCTATTTATTTATCACCCACGACCTTGCGGTAGTTGAACATATTAGTCATCGAATTGCGGTGATGTATCTTGGCAAAATTGTGGAACTCACCGATAGGGAAACATTGTTTGTGACACCGCAGCACCCTTATACGCAAGCGCTTCTCTCAGCTGCGCCGATCCCTGATCCAACTGCCAGAAAAGAGAGAACCTTACTCCTTGGAGATGTTCCCAGTCCCGTAAATCCACCCAAGGGATGTCGGTTTAACACTCGATGCCAATATTCTGAGCAACGTTGTCGAGTTCAAGAGCCCAAACTCAGAGAAACCGCTCCCGGACATCTGGTGGCCTGTCATCTACATGAAGCATCTTAATTTCGCCTTCGGCACCATCATTATATCAAAGGCGTGATCTTGAGGGGTTGCGCCTTTCGTCTTTTCCCAAGGTGCCCCTGGGTGCCTCATCATCAAGCTGATTCACGGCTTCGGGGAGTGAATCTCCATTTATTACGAGGCTTGATCGTTTTAGGCAAGTGACACTTCCTGTCGCGCGCCTGGTAGGTTTCCAGGGGCAGGCTGGCCAGGATATCCGTCTTTACAGGAGTGATATTAGCCCCTGGAAATTATTAAACATCTCCCGTATTCTCACATTTTAGCGGTTTATTAAAACCTTAAAGCCTTCTTGCGTGAAGTGATTATCGTTAGTCAGAACTTCGGAGATGGATTCAATCTTCATTGCATTCATTGAAATGCAATCAGTCAAACTGTATTCCTTGTCAAGGCGTTTTTCGTAGAATTTCACCCCTTCCAAAAAAGAGGAACGAGATTGTGGAATGACCTTAATATTTGGATTGTCAATGATTGCTCTCGCCATTTTAACGGCTTGACGACGAATATTTTCTCCGCCGCCCGACAGATGAGCCAGAAACTCAGTCAGAACCTCATCAGTTGTTACGAGGCGAACCTCCCAATGACCTAGCTTGCTTAGCGAGCTCCTTCCAGGGATCATTTGGCAAAACAATGGCAACCCAGTACAAGGTGTCAACAAATACTGCCTTCATCGTTTGGGTGTTCCGTAAAGATAATGATCCAAGTGGTCCGTGAGGTCAGAAGGGAGCTTATTCCAATCCTCCTCAGGTATTTCAGATGCCAGTTCTGCTAAAATATCCTCAATGGGCCGCGCCGTATTATCGTAAGTTATTTCTCCGACATCCAGAAGTTGCAATTTTTCTACCTGTGTGATTCGTAGTGGTTTACCTTGGGGAGAAAACTCACCACTTCCGATAATTTGAATTCGAATAGTTTGGTGATCCCTAAGAGCAGTAGTAACCTCGCTTTCCTGTTCTTGAGAAAATGTCACTGTAACGCCCGTCTTTTCATCTAACCACACCTGGAAACGTCCCTGGCGGACATCGGCTTCTAATACCTCTCCGGTTATATCTATATGATCTGCATACCCAACCTCGGCGAAAGTAGCTAAATGTGAACGTGTTGATGGTGTTATATGTGTGGGCTCCTTTCCGACTGGAACCACTTCGATTGTTTCGTCATCCGCTAGTCCTTGCCCCAATTGTTCATAATCGGACACAAGTGCCTTGGGGAAGTTATCTGGGAGTAATTCATTTTTTTCCACAGCTTGAAATACCTGATGAACTTGCTCAATAGCCTCTTTGATCTCGGTAGCCTGCTGTTCAAATAACTCCTCTTGCTCTGGTTCCTCAATGAACACCTCCAATGGCGCCACAGCACTTCCCTCTTCGATCCTACGGAGACATAATCGTGTACGTTCCTCAAACCGCTTCGGAAGCCGTTCACGATCAGGGTGGGCTATACGCCAATGAGCCTTTGCTGTTTCAGCCACAATTTTCTGAAATCGACTCAGTTCTGTAATAGCAGTGAGATCTAATGCGTGGTCGCGAAAGCGTGATCCTTTGAAGGCTAGTCTAACGACCTCTTTCCATTGCCCGCTCATTATTATACCTCCAATTTTTTCGTTTTATTCTTCAACCGCCAAGGTTATCTGATTTTTTATAGTTGACCCAAGATATTTAATTTACTTCCTACACTTTGCAATCGCCATTCTTTTTTTCTTAAACATTACAACGATCAGGTCAATGCTCGATTCGCTCAGTGCACTGACACGTCCTCTATATTACTACGCATAAACGATGGCCTTTAGTTTTATTGGTGAACTGCAACTTATTTTACTGTATTAACTCTCATCTTGCAAATCATGGAAAATGGGTGCCCATAGGGTGCCTTATGCGGCAGATTATGAGCACCCAGGTCAAAATTGATAGTAATAATTTCAACCACTTAGCCGCTCCGGGTTAATCCCCTCTTCGGCACCATCATTATATCAAAGGGTTGCGCCAATTGGCTCAGCCCTTTTTCAGTATTACCAAGGGTTAGGCGGGGGTTGCTCCTTATTTCTTTAATAATATTAGTCATTAATCTCACTATGCCGATTTTATTAAAATTTTGACATTTGAACTTGGGCCTTGTCAGGTATCAAGGGTGGCTTGGCGAGATACATCAACAGCGTTGCCAATAAACAGCCACCGGCGAATGCACTGAAGGCTATATAATAGCTTCCATAGACATCGTAAATGATCCCGGCTAATAGAGGACCCCCAGCGGTTCCGACCACTCGAAAGAGTTCCGCGTAGCCCGCGATGGCGCCCAGGGCCAGTCGGCCAAAATACTCCGGCCACACCATAACCTGGAGAACGATGCTTCCCCCTACAAATA
Organism: Deltaproteobacteria bacterium; assembly: GCA_019308995.1. Taxonomy (NCBI): domain Bacteria; kingdom Pseudomonadati; phylum Myxococcota; class Myxococcia; species Deltaproteobacteria bacterium. The sequence goes on from JAFDHD010000090.1 coordinate 8,528, forward strand.
CTCCGTATAACAACATAGAGCCCAAGGCCATCGGAAAATTCGTAGCCAACATGATGAAAATAACTGAAGCGGCAAGGCCAAGATTGGTGATGAGGATGCAGTATCGCAGGTGAAGTCTTTCGGCCACCAGGCCCCAGAACAACCTGGATGGGATGGATGTGATGGCCACGCATCCCATAGCCAGAGCGGCCTTCGCAGGAGATACGCCCTGGTCGGTGAAACTGGCTGAAGCGTGCAGCCAAACCCCCATGATCGGAAATGAGGTAAGAACGAGGGAAAATAGGATGAGCCAGAATGCATGGGTCCTCATGGCCGCCCGTGCGGACCAATTCTCTTCGGTCTTCGGAGACCTCCTCTTCGTCCCTTCAACTGGCTCGCGAGCTGATTTTCCTTTGTCTTCCTCAACAGGCACTCCGTCGGGCAGGAGTCCCATGTCCTCAGGCCTGCGGCGTATAATCACGGCTGCCGGAAGGGCGAGAAGGGTCCACGTTAAAATACCCAGCATGACCCACGCGGCCCGCCAGGTCATTGTGGTTAACACCCATTGGGTGTACGGGATAATGACTAAAGCCGATATGGCGGCGCCCATCGTACAAAGGGCAAGGGCCCTGCCTCTTTCCACTATGAACCAGTTCGAAATCGTCGTCGTTGCGGCCATAAGGGAGAAGCATGGCCTGGCGATACCGACTCCAACCCCGAAAAGCAGATAGAATTGCCAGGGGTGATTGACCCAGGAGATGGCTACGAATAGTCCGCCTCCGGCGATGGCGCTCACCGGCATCAGAATCCTTGCCCCATACCTGTCAATGACGCGTCCAACAAGGGGCGATACGAAAGAGGTGGCAACAGCCGCCACTGTCACGGCGCCCATGATTAAGGTCCTGGTCCAACCCAGGCTCTCTGACATGGGCTTCACGAACACCGCCATGGCATCAATGGTCGCTCCAACTCCGATGAAAATGGAGAGGAAGCCCACCGCGACGATGTACCATCCATAAAACGGTTTGATTATGAGTTTCTTCAGCTGGAGTTTCCTTTTCTAGCCTAATATATTGTGCGGTCTTCTTCGCCTTCAAGTTGGAGGTTACTTTCCATAAGAGTTAGCACAGCCGGCCGACATTTATTAACAGTTTCGTTTCCGAATCAATCTCTCGTTCATCCAACGTAAAATCCGCTTTTTCTGACAGGTTTGCAAAGGCAATCCGGAACCGGCCTGGCCGGTCCGTTTACGCCTGCGCAGGGCCATGATGGCGGCCATGGCGGCCATGGTTCCGCCGGTGGAGTCCATGTGGAACATGGGCGTATTGTGAAGCGGATGATCGTCGTCAGGATAGCCCCTGACCCAATAATGGCCGGTCAGGGGCTCAGCGTTGTCACCCCAGCCGACATAATCTTTATACAAACCGGTTCGGCCATAACTGGGCATATTGATACAGATGAGACGCGGATTAACCTCCATCAGCACCTCAGGGCCTAGACGTTATTCAATATCCGAGCCGCCCCAGGCTAGCCAGTCCTTGCGGCTTCATTTCTTCATGCCGGCAGGACAACTGCGCCTTGAATTCGGCAAAAGAATATGAAATCAACGCTGATTGCCAAATGGAATGGTTAAGAGTCAGTTCTGATAAAAAACCTGCCCGAAAGTGTGGTGAACTGCGGATAAAAATCGCTCCTTAATAAAAGTCATAAATAATCCGGGCTAGAATGACCTTTCCACGCCGCGCTACCGCCAAGTTCACTGAATACCTTGTTGTCTCTTGTTACGGCAAGGGTGACAACGGCGCTTGTATAGCGGATCATCGGCTGGGGCGACGTTTATCCTCACCATGCCTGTTATTGCCACTGCTTACGCACCTTAGCGGATCCTCCCATTGCCGCAAACACGAATGCATCGGTCCCATCTTCCCACTTTGCACCGATGGGGCGTGTTTGCCCGGCGCCGGCATCGCAGGCAATGCCGTCTTTGTCTGGGATAACATACTCTTTAAACCAGGCTTCCATCTGACCCTTAAGGTCTTTGATGCGATGGGCCTGTGCCAGGTCTTCGACCAGGTTTTGACGTTCATCCGCATCATTAATCAGGTCGTAAAGCTCGTTTGGGCCGTCAGGATACCGGTGGACGTATTTCCAGTCTGTTGTACGAATCATGCGGCAGTAGCCATACTCGTCATAGATGACGACCGCATCACGACCCGTATCCTGTTCACCCTTCAAGGCGGGCAGGAAGGATTGGCCCGGCAGATTGGTGTCGGGCAATGGGAGATTAACGTAATCCAAGAGGGTCGGCATGAAGTCATGAGCGGAGACCATGGCCGACTGCACCATGCCTTTTGGAATGACGCCTGGATGGGAGGCGACAAAGGGCACTTTGATGGAGTTTTCATACATGTTGACCGGGTTGGTTCCGTTACCTTTACCCCAAAAGCCATGATGGCCGCACGAATACCCGTTGTCCGAGACGAAAACGACCAGGGTGTTGTCACGCAAGCCTTTGTCTTCGAGTTTGTCCAGGATACGTCCCACGTCGAGATCCATGGCGGTAACCGCGGCAAAATAACCTTTGAGACTTTCACGGTTGCCCAGATTGTTGCTCAGGCCAAGTGCGGTCGGGTCTGCCTTGGTCAGGTCTACATTTTTGGGCATAATCGCCCATGGATGGCGTTCTTCCTGAGGGCAGGAGTCAAACGGGCAGTCGTCGTAGGAGTCGACAATATCCTGGGGGTGTCCGGTCCAGGGGGAATGCGGTGCCGTGTAGTGAACGCTGAGATAAAACGGATTGTCAGCTGCGGCGTGGGCATCGATAAAATCCAGAGCGTCGTCAGTAATGGCATTGGTCACATACCCCGGCGCAACCGCTGCCACGCCGTCGCGAATCATTTTTTGATCGTTGTATTGGCCTGCACCGGTCGGATGGGCAAACCAGTGGGAGAATCCATGCTGTGTAAGAGCGCTGTGGCCCAGGTGCCATTTGCCGGAAAGACCGCAGGTCCAGCCGTGACTGGATAGGACATCGGTGTAGCAGATCTCATCATTGAGGAAAGTTTTCGCATCGGGACCGAAATTGGCACCGCCGGCAATGAAATCGTGTACGCCATGCTGCGACGGAATACGGCCGGTAAGAAAAGATGCCCGGCTGGCCGAGCATACGGGGATGGAAACGAAGAAATTCTCAAACCTTACGCCGGTTGCTGCAATGCGGTCGATGTTCGGTGTGCGGATTTCCGGATTGCCGTAACAACCTGCGGCCCAGACGCCCTGGTCGTCGGTTAATATGAATACGATGTTGGTTTTTTCCGGTGTTGACATGAGTACCTCCTTTAAATGTCTGGTAAGCAATAAACGTTATCGCTCTCTTGTTTACTGTGTACCGGTTATATCTCCTTATTCTTAGAATAATCAAGTTTAAAGTTGAAACATGGAATAAGTAAACTATCACCGACAAGGTCGGTGGCGGTTTACTAGTACGCACTAATTTCTCGTTTTAATGGTTCATTATAATTTATGGGTCTTCTCCATATTAGTTGATGATAATTTGATCTGGTCGATAGATTTTTTGCATCATTTAAACAAGTTACGTTCATAAAGGTGATTTGCTTATTATTAAACACTTA